>JAHIUF010000003.1 GCA_018817005.1 Nanobdellota archaeon | reverse complement strand
TTATATAATCAAAAATCAAAAGATTTTTGGACATAAATTTCACTAACAATAAAATTTATATAATCAAAAATCAAAAGATTTTTGGACATAAATTTCACTAACAATAAAATTTATATAATAGAGAGTTTTAAAGTTAATTTTAAAAAAGAGGTGTTATAGTTGGATTTCAAGGTCGAAAAGAACAAAAAGGTCAATACTGATAAATATGAAACAGAAAGTATCGACTTCGCTTATTCTTTCGCAAAAAAGATTTACAAAGAACTTGACCATTTGATAAAAGGAATAGTTCTCTTTGGAAGTACTGCAAGAAAAAAGTCTAAAAGCAATGATATTGACATATTACTTGTCATAGATGATATAAATATTGTTTTAACAAAAGAACTTATTCAAACTTACAGAATAATTGTGGAAAAAATTGTGAGGGAAGTCAGCACAAAGCTCCACATAACAACTCTTAAATTCACAAATTTCTGGGAGTATGTAAGAGCTGGTGATCCTGTTGCTGTAAACATTCTCAGAGATGGAATTGCACTTATAGACACAGGGTTTTTTGAGCCATTACAAACACTTCTTCATCAGGGAAGAATCAGACCTAGTGCAGAATCCATGTGGACTTATTTTAACAGAGCACCACAAACAATTATTAATTCCAAATGGCATATTTCTCAGGCAGTAGTTGATCTTTACTGGGCAGTTATTGATGCATCACATGCAGCTTTAATGAAATTAAACGAGGTTCCACCCTCTCCTGAACATGTTGCAGATTTTTTAGAAGAAAAAATGGTTAAAACGAATCTTTTAGATAAAAAATATCCAAAGATTATGCGTGAATTCTATAAATTAAGCAAAATGATTCTATCAAGAGAAATCCAAGAAATTACTGGCAAACAATTCGATGAATACCTAAAAGATGCTCAAGAATTTGTTGAGGTCATGCAAGAATTCATAAAAAGATAAAGTTAAAAAAAAAATAAAAAAAAAATTATTTCTGTTTTTATTTAAACAAATACTTAACAACCAAGATAACTATTATTGTTAAAACCAACAAATTTGCTAAGACTAACAAAACAATCGTTAAAATATTATCTCCTAGTCCTGCACTTTTAGTCTCTTTTCCTGTTGAAGAATCAATAAGTACTGAGTCATCTAAATCTGTTCCATCTGGTTGCTGCACAATTATACCTGTACTATCTTCTTCGGTTGTTGTGTCATCTGTAACTCCACAAGCGGTAGGCATAGTTAAGTAAGCATATGCAATATCAGATTCTTCATCGTTGTCATAATAAGTATATATTGTTATTGTTTTTGTTCCTGTAGTCGTTCCTTCAGGTATTGGTATTGTGAAGGTTCTTTCCAGGTCATCTCCTTCGTCAAGTTCTAAGTCATATATTATTTCGTTGTAATCCAGAGTTGTACTTTTCACTTCAATTGCAACTTCATCTTCATCTCTGGTTCCAGTGTTTTCAACCCTGATTTGCAAATCAAACTCTTTTTGTCCACAAGTAATTGTATCAACAATTGTTCTTGTGACTATTACCTCGTGTGTTTTTCTGTCGACTTCAAAGTCAATCTCCCATGTTTCTCCATGTGTGGCTCCGTTTTCGTCTTCTCCGTATACTTCAATTATCACTTCGTATGTTTCTTCATCTGCGTCGTTATCAACTACGAACTCAAAGGTTATTGTTTCTCTTTTGCCGTCTTTTATGTCAATTCCATCTTCTGACTCATCAATATCTAAGTCTCCATCTTCATCATATACATTAAGTTCAATGTCTTCAATGTCATAGTCTCTATTTGTATTCTTAAGTTCAATCTCCATTATTATTGTACTTCCAGGCCTTACTTCTATTTTATCACCATCATCAACACTTTCATCGTCGTCATCTACAGTTATTGTCATGTCATTTATTATCAGGTTGTTTTCAGCTTCTATGTATAATTTACCTGTGCCAGTTACTATTTGTCCATTGCTTGTTCCAGTTGCAGTCATTGTTCCAACATTTTCCTTTCCTGAATCCTGATTATCTGGAATGTATCCTTCAACAATTATTGTTGTGGATGCTCCTGCTGCAAGGCTTGCGATTGTTTTTGCAGAATAGCCTATTTGATAATCTGATGGTACATTATCGCTTATTGCAATGTTTGTTATTGTTTCACTTCCAATGTTCTCAACTGTTAGTGTTGCTGTGTGATTCTCTTCTCTTTCATCACCTAAAGTCACATCTGAAAGCCTTAATGAATAGGTTGTGTCTAACACTGTCAATGTATAGTTTTGGGTATATGACCCGCCGTTTACATCTGCTGCTTTTACTTTTACAGTATAGTTTCCAAGAATTGTTGGTGTCCAAGTCATAACACCAGAAGTTGAATTTATTACCATTCCAATTTGTGGTGATATTAAAGAAAAGGTTATTACATCACTATCAAGGTCGGTAGCAATTGCATTATATGTGTATAAGTGATTTTTAACAACTGATGTTGTTGGTGTTGAGGTTATTGTTGGATTCCTGTTCGTGTTTGTAACTATTATTGTCATTGTTGTTGATGAACTAGAATCAACATCTGCAACAGTAAAATTATATGAGTATGTTCCTGCAGCACTGTATCCTGGTGTCCAACTAAAAACTGCCAGTGTATCATTAGTTTTTGTTAGTGTTCCAGCAGTTCCGTTATGAGTGAATGTTGTCGCACCACTATCTGGTGTTGAACAAGTCACATCAAAAGAAAGAACGCTGCCTTCAGCCACAGTTTTTCCACTTATGGCGTTTACAACTGGGTTTGCACTTACAACCATTAAGGTTAATAAGAATGTTATTACCAATAAAAATAGTTTTTTCATAGTCTCCTACCCCCCGAATATTTATTATAAAGTAGCTATTTAAAATCATGATTATAAAGTAGTATATAAAGGTTACGTTTTTGTGGGTGGATAATTTATAAACTAAACAAAAAAATAAAGTAAAAAATAAAAAATAAAAGATAAAAAACTAATTATTTTTTCCCAAAATTAAAAACATCTGAAAGATCGATAGTTGATTCCGGACAATCATCAACCTTTTTAGATTTCTTCTCATCAGATTTTTTAGATTCTTCATCAGCAGGTTCATCAGAAACATTAGACTCATCCGTTTCGTCAGTTTTATCAGACTCATCAGACTCTAATTCAGAGTCTTTTTCTTTTTCAACAACAGACTTTTTAATTTCAAAATCAGAATTATCAGAAGACCAATTCATATTATTAGAAGAAGAAAAAGATTCATCAGAAGCATCGCTAATAGTTATATCCCCATCAGAAGAAACAACTGGTTCTTTGAACGTATCAGGAGAGCCATAAATCTGTGCTGCATCTTCATCCATCAAGTCTTTTAGAGGTTTGTCAGAATCAAGTTCATGATTATTATCAACAACAGATTCCTTCATTACACCCTCAGAAGAACTAACACCATTCTCCTCTTCAAAAAGTCTTGCAGTTCTCGCAATCCCAAGATCAGCACAGGAAGATTCCTTTTGTTTTTGAACAGCATCTTTTATCAAATCAGTTGTTACTTGAGAAGCAAAATCTTTCTCTTCGATTGATTCCGAATCTTGTTCAGAAACATTTTGATCAGAAGAAAGAACTGGTTTTTCTTCAACAAACGGCTTTTGATCATCAAAATCAGCCTGAATTTTCCTTTCAGTAACAACCATGCCCTGAGCCATCTCAATAGCCTGAGTTTCAGAAGATGCAAGTCCATTACTCAATAAAGTTTTAGCGAGGTTTTTAACACTCGGATCCATTATTTTTTCAAAAGCCAACAAATATCACCTTTTTAATAGTATATTAACAATATATTAAAAAAAAATTCTTAGATTATATAAATTTTATGTTAATGAAATTTATATCCAAAAACATTTTGGTTTTGAAAATATCAAGATAACCATAACTATGAAAATCACAAGAAACAAAAGAAAATAACATCTTTTTCCTCTTCAACAACCTCGGATATTTTAAAAAAAGAATTAATAAACTTGTTTATCTCACCAAAAGATTTAGAACATTTCAAAATTGAAAAAACAAATTTTTCTTTTCCAACACGCTTCATCTCTAAAAAACCTTTTTTAAAGTTAGAAAAATTATGGATAGCAGTAACAGATATAACAATATCAAAAGAGTCATCTGAAAAAGGAAGAGATTCAGCACTAGCACAAACAGTTTTTCCAAGAGATTTCTTCAAAAGATTTTTTGCAGGGTCAACACCAATCCATTCACAATCAAAGAATTCCTTTGAAAATCCAGTTCCACAACCAACATCCAATAACTTATCCGAAGGAGAAACTTTCAAATTATTAGCAATTATCCGAAGCTTTTTCTCCTGTTCCTTTCGATGCAAATCATCATAACCAACAAATATTTCATCATAATAAGTATCCATAAGAGAAAACAAACAACAAGTTGTTTAAATAATTAAGCATGAGCAACAAGCCTTGTTTCCAAAATATTTATAAAACAAGAATTTTTAACAACAAAACATGGGCCTATAGTCTAGTGGCTATGATGTCGCCTCGACATATACAATTGTGCTGGATATCCAAAAACAGTTGTTTTTGATATGGCGGAGGTCCCCGGTTCGAGCAACAAATAACATAAAAAAAGTTATTGTTAGAAATTCCGGGTGGGCCCATACTTTTTTATATGCAAAAACATTTGATTTTTGCACTACGACTCGCAGAGGAGTCATGTTTCCATCAACGATTTCTTAAAGGGTTGTTCATGAGTGGGCCCATATTTTTCTAAGAACTATTTTTGTTTATATTAGTATAATAATATTTCATCCAAATTAGTGTTACATTCAGAGAAACACCTAGTACTTGTGCAAATATTACTGAAAAAGAGGTTATGACAAAGCCGTAAACTAACCACATAATCATTCCAAAACCCATGAATATATTCAACATGTAGGATAAATCCTCTAATTTCTTAGTTCTATAGCCTTTGATTATTTGTGGAATATAACCTGATACTGTTATTAGTCCTGCTACTACACCCCATATTTCCCAATTCATAAATTTAACGAAGTTACACTTATTTTAATTTTTTTCGGTGTCTAATCAAAAAAACATGGAACTTGAACCAATTCATAATTTTTCATCAATATTTATAAAAAAAACCAAATTACTTATTCAAAATGGCAACCAATAATACGAAAGAAGATTATTTACAGAAAGCAAGAGAAGAAGCAAAAAGTGGAAATCCGGAAAGTTGCATATGCAATGCAAATTTTTATCTGTCTCAAATACCAAAAAACGAGGAACAAAAACTGCTAAAAGAGATAAAAGAAGTCAAAAAAACCGCTTATTGCAGAGAACTATTCTATCGAATCAACAAGCTAGAATCATTGAAAAAAGATATTACGAAATCAAGAATGATTTACCAACAAGCAGAACATCATGCTAATCAAGCTGCAAACATAATATTATACTCTAATTTTGATGACAGTTTAAAAAAATTATTTCTTCAAACACTTGAACAAAAACTGAGTGAAGTAACTGATTTTGCAAAAGTCGTAGATTTTTCAAATTTGTACCGATTAAAAGAACAACTTTAAAATTTTCAGATAAAAAAAGTTTTATTTTTATTTATTCAAAATTTCTACTACTACTGCAAAAGCAGGTCTTGTTACAAACACACCTGCAGAAACACCCAGAATAGTTGTTACTGCAAAACCTTTCAAAAGTCCTGCTCCAGCAAACCAAAGAGGAATCATTGCAACTATTGTTGTAAAATACGAGGCCATAATTATAAAGAAAGCATTCTTAATCTTATCCTTCCAGCTAAGATAAGCCGAAGCCTTGCCTTTAAGAGTTTCATCAGCAATGACTATTTGGTGATCTACACCCGTACCTATTGCAATTATTATTCCTGCAATAGCTGCCAAATCCAAATTCCAACCAATAATTGATGCGATTCCAAGAATAATGATTGCTTCTGAAAGCATCGTGATAATCATAGGTATTGATAAACTTAGTTTACGATATCTAATGAAAACAACTATTGCAACGCTTAAAATTGCTAGCATTCCAATCATTATAGCATTTTTGATAAATTCATCTCCAAGCAAAGGAGATATTGTGTCTGTTTTAACAATTTCAAGTTTTACAGGCAGACTTCCAGTTACAAGAATTGTTTGAAGTCTTTTCATGTTTTGAAGAGTCATGTACGTTGCTTCTTGCTGTGTTTTTCCAGAACCACTACCTGATATTGCAATATCAGTTACAGGACTACCTTTTAATTCAGACCCAATCCTAAGACTATCAACTAAAACATCATCAAGATATAATTCTAATGATTTATTCAAATAAGCATCTGACCCTTCGTAAATTATTGGTACATCTTTTGTTGCATTAGCTTGTTTCGCAGCTGCTTCAGGACTTAAAGTAATACTAAATCTAAATCTACAAACCCAACCTTCAGCAGAAGGACCACAACCAGCTGAAGGATCTATGCCTGAACAATCAGCGCTTCGACAAACATATGTTATATCATTACCGCCTTTAAAGACTGTTGTATCCCCAACTTTAGCTTCAAACTTACCCTGTTTTGCCAATAGTTCTTTTACTTCTTCCTTATTGGCACCAGCAATTTCAACAACTATGAAATTGTTTCCTGCCAAATCCTTTGTTTGCTTAACAGTTATATCACTTAAACCATAAACATTTAACCGTTCTTTGATATTTGAGATTATGATTTCCAATTCTTCAGGAGTTACTTCTTCTTCAGGTTTTAAAACAACCCTTGTTCCACCTGATAAATCTAATCCTTTACGTATATTTGTTGTTGGAGCATCGTAAACCACTAAACCAACATCTTGAACACCAATAATCTCTTTGTTAACTTTCTGTACGATAACTGATTCATTAATAATAATTGTTTTGTTCAAAGTTTCATTAAAAACTTCTTTTGATATAATCTTTGTTTCAGACTCATTTAACAAAGTGATTTCATATTCAGGCAAAGTTACAAGTCTGTAAATATTCTTATTAGTGATTAATGTAAAAGTCTTATTGGCAGGTATGTTGAATACGAATTCATAATAATCATCTGCAGACGTTATGGGACGATTATTTATAGATGTGATTGTCTCTTTGCTCATTGGCGTACTTGAAGCCTTAGGACCTGCAATACCTGCATTACTTGCAGAACTGTTTCTTGTAACAAAACGAATAGTTGCTCCTTCGTGTAAAGGATTTGGATGAATACTAACTATTGCAATAAGTAAGAACACTAGTAAAATAATAACTCTGACATTTGTAAATATTTGTTTTATCTTGCTCATCGTGGTTTTCTCTTCTCTAAATACAATCTTATTATTCCAACGTTTTGTATCCATGTGTTTATCAAATCAACTAATAAGCCTATTAAAAGAATAGTCATTATTTGCCTTATAACATCTGATTGTGATACAATTAGTGCAATTGTTACAGCAACAATCGTTGTTGCACTCATAGTTAGTCCTGTACTCATAGCACCAAGAATTCTTGACATAACAGTTCCTTCTTTTCGTTTCAAAACTCTTGTACTTAAAAGAATGTCTGTATCAACACTGTATCCTATAAGCATAAGAAATGCAGCCACACCTGCTGTGCTCAATTTCATGTTTAAAAGATTAAAAATTGCAATTGTTATGACAATATCTGAAAACGCAGACATTATCACAGCCAAACTTGGAACAAAAGTTCTAAAATAATAAAAAACAACTAATCCCATGAATAAGAAGGCTATAAGAATTGCAATCATTGTCTGCCTAAAAAAACTTTTTCCCAGAGTAGGACCCATACTTTCAACAGAATAAACAGCTCTAATATCAGGAATTTTTTCTTCAATAGTGTTGGTTAGTAATTCTTCTTCAATATCTGAAGCTTCCACTATCAAACCATTCAAACTACCTAATTCAGACAATTGTCTAACGGAAATATCACTCTGCAAAAACCTATCTGATAAAAAATTGTTCAATTCTTCAGCAGAAATTTGGACTTCAGTAGGAATTGTTAGTGTTAACCCTCCTTTTAAAGAAACACCTTTATTCACAAAATCACCAGTAGTTATAATTGTTGAACCAATAATTATAAACGAAAAAATGAGAAGCAGGATTGGTATTAAGAGAAGTTTCTTGTATTCTTCGTCGTATATTCTTAAGAAGTAGTTCTTTTTTTCAGTTTTAGGAGTTAAGACTTCTTTTACTTCAGCAGTTTTCTCTTCAGTTTCCTCAGATAAAGATTTTTTGTTCTTTTTAAAAAAATCTTTTCTTCGAATCTTTCTTGATTGCTTCATTTGAATATCAGTGTTTCAGCAGGATTAATAAATCTTTTCTTTTAGAAAAAGACAAATTTTATAAAGTTTGTGAGACAAATTAGTATTACATTAAAATTACATTAAAAAAGAGGTTTTTTATGCATAAAAAAGCGCAAATATCAACCGAGTACATGTTTATCATAGGTCTTGCAATGGCAATACTAATTCCTGGCAGTGTGATATTTTATCAGTACACGCAAACATCTAATGAGCAGTCAATCGCTGCACAGATTAATCAAATTGGAAAAACAATCATAAATAATGCAGAAACGATTTATGTTGTTGGGAAAAATTCATGGACAACTCTTCAAATCAGTTTTCCAGAAACAATTGTTGACGCATACATTTTGGATTCCGAAGATGAACTTGTGATTGAATATGCTACTCAGAGAGGAGTGACTCAAGCAGTGTTCTTTGCAGATATAAATATCACAGGCAACTATTTAACAAGTGATCCTGACAGACAGGATATTTCGCCTAACTTTCATTCAGGTCTTGCACATATAAAAATAGAGTCAAGAGGTGGCTACATATCAATAGGCGAAATAATTGCGGAAAAATAGCTCAGGCCAGCACTGAGTTTGTTGTTCTTATGGGTTTTATGATGCTTGCGTTTACAGGCATATTTATAGTTGTTGAAAGAAAAACAATTGATCTTCATGAAAACTGGCGACAGGAAACTAACAAGCAAATTGCAGATGTTGTTAAAACAGAAATTGAAATAGCTTATGGGGTTGAAGATGGTTATAAAAGACAGTTTTTTCTACCAGACTATGTTAATGGTTATGATTATAATGCAACAATCAAAGAAGGCTCAGAACTGCTAATAACATATCGTTATAAAAATTACATATCTTTTTTTTCAGCAAACATAACCGGCAACATAACCAAAGGGTACAATGAAATTTCAAAAATCAATAACACCATTTATATGAATTGTGAAGAAGAACCATTTTTAATTAGAGATTATCCTTATATTTGTTCAAATGTAGAAGCAAAAGCAATAATCGAAGGTGATGCTCAACTTTATTGTAATGATCTCTGGCTTGACAAATTCCCTTGTAAACTTTGCTGTAAATACTGGACAGATATTTGCAGCGACCTATGTTAAAAAATCGAAGAATTCTAATCGAAAACTATATATAGCTATAAAATCTTAAAATTTTCATGGCAAAAATATCAATTGACACCCCGCTTGCAGAAATAACTCTTAGAAAATATGAAAACCCTGAAGGCTTAGAAAAACGTGAGCTTGTAAGAAAACTCTGCCTCTCGCTTGGGCTTTTACAACCGGGAGATTCTAGAGATGTTGTTGTTGATGTATTGCAGGTTTTACTTGAATCTAAAAAGGACTTAACAAGTAGAGAAGTGGAACTGTTAGTTATTGAGAATCGAAAAAAATACAAACAACAACTGCTTGGAATTGCACCGTCAAATATTAGGCGACAAATATTAAGAATCAGAGATTTATTCTTGGTAGAAAAAGTTGTTAATAATTATCGAATAAAAGAAAACTCAAAAATTTTAGACTTATTCGAGGAAAACATTGAAAAATATTATTTAAACTCAATCGTGAAAAGAGTAAAAGAATACTTAAAAGAAGTAGATAAACAGTTTTAATGGTTAAAACCTGAACAATTTCTTTTCAAAATCCAAAACAAAACCTTTCTTAACCTGCACACCTTCTTTTTTCAAAAGAGAAATTTTTTTATCAACACCACTTCTAAAGCCGCCAATTCTTCCATCACTGCACACAACCCTGTGGCAAGGAACAGCAGGAGCATAAGGGTTTTTATTCATTGCATTTCCAACAGCCCGATAAGCTCTAGTTCCAACAGCTCTTGCAAGCTCACCATAAGTCGTAACTTTGTCTCTTGGAACTTTACGAAGTGTAAGATAGATTTTTTCTTCAAAAACAGTTGGCATACAAAAAGAAAAATAAGTTTTTATTTAAAAAATGTTTTGAATTAAATTTCGCTTAAAAGAAATATTTAAATATCTTAAGAATTAAAAAAGTAGAAAAGGGAGGTTTTTATATGAATAAGAAAACTTTGATTATATTTCTTACAGTATTTTGTTTGCTTTTAACAACAGCAATCGCATTTACACCTTGTCCAGATGAATTAACAGCTGAAAGAGTCAAAAAAGATCTGAAAATTAGCATCATTGATTATTTTAAACACCCCCAAACCAGTAAATATTCAATTGATGAAATTATAGATATGTCTAACACTTATAAACAATTAAAAGAAAATCCTGAAAAAGTTGACTGTGGCACAGTTAAGAGTAGCGGAAAAGATATATTAACAATCTACGAAGAAAAAGTCATAAATAATTGTTTTAATAAAGTAAGAGATAAAGATGAAACAGGAATTGATTGCGGAGGCAGTTGTCTTCCCTGCACACAAACAAAGAACAACAATATTTCAGACTCAGAAATTATTAAAGAAAAAAACTATGTTCCTGGAGAAATAATAGTTAAATTAAAAGATGATGTGACTTTGAAAAAATATGATATCTGGAACAAAGAAATAATATATACTAACAAAAAATCATTGAAAAACATAAAGAACAAATATGAGTTTTCAGAATTAAAAGAATTAAAACTTCCAAAAACATACACTATCAAAATCAACAATAAAGAAGTTGAAGAAGCCATAAAAGAACTACAAACAGATCCAAATGTTGAATTTGCACAACCGGATTACTTGATGGATTTACAGATGGGTGTTGATGATTCATTATTTTCAAGACAATGGAATCTTGAAAAGATGAGAGTACCTGATGCTTGGGATATAAGCACAGGGGATGATGTCACAATTGCAATTCTTGACAGTGGTCTTTTGTCACAAATGTCTATTGATGAAACAAATCTGCTGGCAGAATTTGAAGGTAAGATTATTGATGGTTGGAATTTTTGGGATTGGAATAATGATATACGCGACTCTATTGATTATGGTTGTGAACATGGTACAAGAGTTGCGGGAGTAGCGGTTGCTAAAGCAAATAATGATTTTTTCATGGCAGGAGTTTGTCCTGAGTGCAAAATACTACCTATAAAAGTATGTGGTCCTTACGAAATTGATGGTGAAATAGAATTAAAATGTAAAAGTTCAGTAACAGCTGATGCGATTGTTTGGATTAAGAATAATCAACTTGCAGATATTATTTCTATGAGTTTTGGATCAACACTACTAGATGCTGCTACAAATAATTTATTAGAGTATGTTATTAATGATGCGTATAACAAACACAACATATTATTAGTTGCAGCGGCTGGAAATAATAATAATGATAAAAAAATATATCCTGCAGCTTATGATAATGTAATTGCAGTTGCGGCAACCAATAAAGATGACTCAAAATGGAGTGGGTCTAATTATGGATCATGGATAGATATCTCTGCACCAACAGGAATTGTTGCCACTGGCTGTAATTCATACATAACAGGAACATCTGGTGCTACACCAGAAGTTGCAGGAATTCTTGGACTTTTAAAATCAGCTTATCCAGATAAAGATAATGATTACCTGACACAACACTTGCTGGGTGGTGCTGATAATATTGATTATGCAAACCTATTATATAAAGGAAAGCTGGGGGCTGGCAGAGCTAATGCTTTAAAATCATTGACACATGCAAAAGATGACTATGAAGGCTGGCCGCTTATTTGGAACAATCCCCTTGTATGCAGTATAATTATAAATATTTTTTATAATGGTGATTGTTTTGACCAACAACCCTTTAAATGCAGTCTTGGAAGTATGGTGTCTGATTGTGAAAAGTGCGGTTGTCCTGAAGGAAAAGAATGCGCTGAAGATGGCTTTTGTTATACTTTGTGTGCTGATGGAACAAGAATAGGCTCATGTTCAAATAATGCACCTTTATTCTGTAGCTCAGAAGGCCTAGTTAATAATTGTAAGATTTGTGATTGTCCTGAACAGTATCCTGTTTGTAGTTTAGATAATAGCTGTCATGAGACTTGTAGCGATGGCACAGATTTTGAACAATGTTCAATAACAAAACCAAAATTTTGTGGAGAAAATGATTTAATGAACAATTGTCAAAAATGCGGTTGTCCGAGAGGATTCATATGCGATATAGGTGGTTCCTGTAAAAAACTATTGAAAACAGAAATATAGTTTTTTGTTGTTAAAACCCAAAAAAAAACATTTAAATAGTAGAAGATAAATTTATTTTAAAAAGAGGATTTTAAGGGGGGATTTAAGATTTCGCAGTGGAATAAACTAATTGTTACATTAGTGATAGTTATAATTTTATCAACCAGTTTTTCTTATGCATTTATCCCTTGTCCTGATGAACTAAGAAATGTTAACAGGGTGAAAGAAGACTTAAAACAAATGATTATTTCTTATTTCAAAAATCCTTTAAGCACTTCTTATACTATAGACGAGATTCTTGATGTTAATAGTTTCTATGAAGATTTAAAAAAGAATGCTAATGAAGTTGATTGTGGACAGATAAAAAGTAGTGGCAAGGACATAATCTCCATTTATGAGGACAAGATTCGACCAGGATGTTTTAATGGTAAAAGAGATAAAGGAGAACTTGGAATTGACTGCGGGGGAATAATATGCACTCCCTGTCCAAGTTGTACTGATGGTACCAAAAATCAGGGCGAAACAAGCATTGACTGCGGAGGGCCTTGCAGAGCTTGTCCAACTTGTGATGATAATATAAAAAATCAGGGTGAAATAGGAATTGATTGTGGAGGACCATGTGACCCTTGCACTTCAAATCCTAGTTGTAGTGATGGTATTCAAAACCAAGGCGAAACTGGTATTGATTGCGGAGGACCATGTACTTCTTGCGATATCATAATACCTGCTTGTAATGACAACATCCAAAATGGTGATGAAACAGGAGTTGATTGCGGTGGAAGTTGTCCTAAGATATGTGATGAGAAAACAGATATCAACAACGCGCCAGTTATCACACCAATAGAAAATAAATATGTTGATGCCGGAGATGTCATAAGTTTTCAGATAAAGGCTTATGATCCTGAAGGGATGCAGGTTTCATTTTCTGCAGAAAACATGCCCCTAAGATCAATTTTGACTCCTGTGGGTGTCTTTAACTGGCAGCCCATACCTGAACAAGTAGGTGAATATGAGATCACATTTATTGTTTCAGATAGAGTGCTACAAAGCGGCATAACAATGAAAATAATTGTTGTCAACCCGGTTTATTGTAAGGACGGAACAGCCTCTAACCATTGCTCCCAATCATTTGTTTTTGGAGCACCATGGTTTTGTGATTTACAAGGAAAACTTGTTCGCAAAGCCTCGATTTGTGGTTGTCCGGAAGGATTTGTTGCTTTCCAAAATGATTGCACATCAGCAGCATATATTGAGATTAGAGGAGATGTTTCTCAAGATTCAGAAAAATTTATTATCAATGTTAAAAATGACCAATAAAATAAAATTTGTTAAAACAATCTTTTTACTTTTGATAATTTTGGTTTCATTAAGTTTTGTTCTCGCAGATCCTGATAATAATTTACAATGCACTTATTGTGATGGATATGATTGTGATTATGATATCAAGCATTGTGTTGTTGGATGTAAATTATCAACAAACGCGTATAGTGAAACAATGATTTTTGAAAAAGGCGTGAATAATTGTTGTGGTGACGATGCATACGAATACTTAATAACTGGTGAAGACGAAACAGTTGCTTGTTGTGATAATCCAGAAGACCAAGTCAAAGAAGGAATGTGTCTTGAAGGATTCAAAAACTATGATTTTTCAGAGTATTGCTTAAAAGGAGAACTTTCTTTAGAACTAGAGTTGCTTGTTGATAAAGGAATATCAGTTGGCGGATACCCAATAAGCGAATTTTGTCCAACAGGACTAAGCATGAATGTTACAAAGATAAAAGGTGTCAACCTAACAGGTCAAATTCTCGTTGAAAACAATATAATCTTATTTCAAACAGCATATGAGCAGTCACTAACAAATAATCCAATATTATATAGCTGTACTGATGGAATACAAAATCAAGATGAAACAGGAATTGATTGCGGCGGTCCATGTGTTCCCTGCACAAACAAGGATGATAATTTGTTATGTCCGCTGCATCCAAACGCTGACACAAATATTGCTGATTGTCAAGAGTCAAGTTGTAACAAGATTTGGTTTTTAGGATATTATGAATCCGGACAGGGTAATTGTTGTGGTGATGATAGCAAAGAATTCTATGCGTATAGCTGTGATAGAACTACTGCTTGTTGTTCAAAACCTGGAAAAGTCGCGAAAAACGGAGTTTGCGCTGATTCTTGTGATACGGATATGGGTTCATTAATAACAGGATACGCTATTAGTTTTGAAGAATTTACAAGTGATAGAGCAATAGAAGAGGATGAAGAAATACCTATTCCTGATTATGTAGAACCTCCTAAAAATGAACCTATAATTGTTGATTACTGTCTCATTGGTAACATAGATAAAGAAGAACTTATGGAACTTGAAGGATTAAACATTGGCATCATTGGCGATATAATTCCTGATAAGCATTGCCCAACTGGTAAATCTATTCAAGTCAACAAAACATTCGGAATGCCATGCATATTAACGGATGCGTATTGGAGACCAAGTAAAGGAACTGAAAGCTTAATCTTAAAATTAGAATCCCCTGAGATAAAAGAAGCAAAACCAATTCTTTATGAAACCCTAAAAAAACTTGATTTCAAAAATAATAAACAAACAGATACCGCTATTGATTATGAAAAACTAATAACTAATCAAAAAGGAGTTTTATTAGATATTGCTGAAGAATATGATAGTGAATCTGCAAAAAAGATTACTAATGTGTATAACAAAATAACAATAAACAATCCTTATTATGATACTGATAAAACCGCGAATATTCTAAGAGATAATAGGCAGTTGTTTGCTGCTTTAAAAGAAGACATAATAAATAGCGATAACGAAAACAAAGAACAACTATTGGAAAAAATTGATGAAATAATAAGCAGTCTTGATGAGAAAAACAATTCAAAATTATTCAAAGCACAGGTTTCACTTAACAAAGAATATGATGAACAAGTAAACACGAATAGTTATTCAATAGTTGAAGAACAAGAGAGTATTATTCTTGAATCAATAGATGAACAAGTACCAGTTCAATTATTTGTGTCTGGAAAGAATTGTGACAACATTAAAGTTTCATTTGTAATAAAAAAACAGGCCATTGGTGAACAGGAAAAGCCAGAAAACTCTTTTTTGACAAACATCATGACAAATAATGAAGCCAGTAAAGAGTGGGTTTCAGAATACAAAGAAACATCTTGTGTATCTAAAAATACTTGTCTTGTAAACAATGAACGAATAAAACCATTAGCTTCACAAGTTGGGAAGAACTGTAAAGAAGAAGATTGTGAAAATGCATTTCCAGAGCTTCAAATATTAAGACGTAAACCATTAACAACTAGCAGTGTTGATGGTGTTAAAAGTGCCGATAGTGTTGAAAGCATAACAGTTGATTCTGCAATTAAATCAATTGATGTCACTTTAAAAACTGGCGATGAAATTTTATACTCTGTTAATGATGGAATCCCAACAGGATATGCTATTGCTTCTTCAACAAACCAGTTAAGCATAAGTCTCGAAACTAACTTTGCTGAAACAAACAAAATAATATCTAAAGGAAAAACAGTAGATATTAATTATGGTGGTGCAAAAATCACTGCTTACTTGCCTGCATTTGATACAGACAGAAATTTTTTCATAGCTTCTGATGGTTCAACATATTATGATGAACAACTAAAAAGCATTGCTCAAAAAGCAGAGCTTCCACAATGTGATTTCAGCGAGCCATGCAATCCAAAATATTATTTCACAGCAACAGTAAGAGGCAATAAACTAAACCCTGATTCCATAACATCTATTAAATCAAATGTTTTGGAAGTAAAGCCAGTTGCACATATCCAATCAATGAAAACAAAACCAAAGATTATTATTAAAATTGTAGAACAATAAGATGAACAAATCAACTTTAAGTATTAAAATAATCATCTCGTTCTTAGTAGTAGTACTGCTGTCAAATACTGTTTTGGGCAATAATAAGTATATATTATGTAACAATAACGGTGTAAAAATTTATCCTGGACAAACATACACAGGAGACTGTATTATAAAATCTGATCAATTAGTAACATTCAATACCCCTCAATTAACTGAATACACCTTTATCATAGAAAAACTACAAATTGAAGATAACGTCAAATTACGGTTCATAACACTATTTGGACAACCAAGAAGTTCTAGCACAACTGGTGTTGGCGGAATAGGAGGATCAGGTGGAGGCGGAGGACCCGGCTATAAGGGTTCGAATGGTGGAAAAGGATCATACGCGTCTGAGTGTCCTGATAATAATTGTAATCATGGAACTGTGCCAGTAGAAACACAAGCAGGCGCACAAGTAAACATAATATCAACAGAAATTAACCTTTATGGAAATATAATTGTTGATGGAAAATATGGTGAACCTGGATATGATGGAGCAGATAAGGGAAAAGGATGCAATGATGATAAGGGTGGCGCCAGCACAGGAGGTTTTGGCGGAGGCGGAGGCGGAAAACTCATTATTGATGCTCAAAAAATTTATTTAGGGGAAAACCATTTAATATCTGCTAAAGGCGGAAATGGCGGAGACGGCGGAGACGGCGGAGATGATAAAGATACAGGATTTGGCTGTGTTGGATGTGGAGAACCTTCTGGTGGAAGCGGCGGAGGCGGAGGCGGTGATGGCGGAACAATAGAAATCACTGTCGGCGATTTATCCTGTTGGACAACAGATTGTGGTAAAGAATCATTTAACATTGATATTTCTCCTGGCATTGGAGGTGCAGGAGGCGCAGGAGGACAAGATAGTGAGAGTGGTTGCACTTCTGGCAATGCAGGCGGACAAGGTGTTGGTGGTTATTTGGGGAATATACAAGTTCTTATTGAGTGCGGTGATAATCAATTAAATGACGAAGCAGACACGCTTGAAACAAAAAGTGAATGTGCTGGAAACAATAATATAAATAAACCGTTGTTCTTAGGATTATCAGAAGGCAATGCAGAAAGTGCTTGTTGGAAAAGTGCTTGTTGTGGAGATGACTCAGAAGAACACTCTAGAATAAAAGAAGGAGATATTACTAACAGCAATGATAAAGCCTGTTGTGATGATGCAAATGATTGCGTATTAAATGGAATATGTCGAGATTACGATTCTGACATGACTGATTACATACAAGATAATAATGATGCTGCCAGTCCTTGTATAATGGAAACTGCTTATTGCGGAGGACAAGAACCGGGTGAATGGTCAACAGATGGAGATCTTGCAATGCCAATCTGCGGTTGTTTGGAAACAGCTAAAGGTTGCTATCTTGCAACCATTGATGGTCATACAAGCACTAATTGCTGGAATTCACAAGCTGAAGGTCAAGCAAAATGCTGCGGTGATGACTCAGGAGAAGTTGCTCTAATCAAAACAACTATTGCTTATTGTGAAGGTGATAATTGTCCTGCAATAACTGATAAAACACAAAGCTGCTGTGACTCAATAAGTGACTGCGTCTATGATTCAAACTGTTATAATCAACAAAGTGAAATAGCCACTGGTCTTGTTGAAAATGACAAAAAAATATATTGCTCTGGTATGGATGGCTGGGAAGATTGCGATTTAAATTATAACTGTGAACTATGCTCGCAAGGAGTTCCTCAAGGAGAAAGAAATCTAATATTAAATCCTGACTTTGAAAAAGATTGGGAAGGTTGGGGACACTACACTCACACGGCTCCTAACTGTGACTCAAGGGTGGATTATAACGAAGAATTAGTAACAAGCGGCTGTCTTTCAGGCAATTGTGCAAAGCTTTCAAGCACTGGTTGTTGGCAGGGAGTATATCAAACCGTTCAAAGTCAAAACAAATTAGAACCTGGAGAAACTTATACTTTATCTGTAAGATTTAAAACAACTTCTAATCATCAAGCGTATATTAATCTTCATAATCCTTACTGGAAAAATTCAGAAGGAGTAGTTGTGGGAAAAAGTTTTACAACAACAAAAGCAGGTAATAATGATTGGCAAACAATAGACTTAACAATTACAATTCCAAGATATGATGATAACGGTGATTCAACAGAAAATCAGGGTTGGAGAGTTTATCTTTACGGACACCATAGTAATTTAGATCCAATTTATTATGATCAAGTTCAACTTGAAAAGGGTTCAAAAGCAACAAGTTACTCGGGAGAGATTCCTGGTGAATATCAATTTGCAACAAACGAATGTTGTGGTGATGATGAAAATGAGTATAAAATTAGTGGTAATGGAAAAGAAGCTTGTTGTGATGATCCAACCAATTGTGTTGATTCCGGCGGAAACTGTAGAAATGGATTTGAAACAGGAGAGCTTTGTTTTGATGGAATAGACAATGACTGTGATGGATATATTGATGATGAAACACATGATGAATGTTGGTTTTTAACAGTTGTTGATAAAACACCAACAGGTTATAATGTTCCTGTTAACAACCCTATAACTATTACATTTTCCGATTTAATGGATATACCAACAATGCAAAATGCAGTAACAATAAAAAAAGACGGAATAATAATAACTTCTGGATTTAATTTTGTTTGGAACTGGGTTAATAACGGACATCAACTAACAATTAACTTTGAGAATGATTTAACATCAGGTGCAACATACTCGATTTCTGTTGATGGTACGGCAAGAAAATATTTTTCACCCACACCAGCTTATTTATATAACGGCGAAGGGTGGCCTGGCTGGGAGTTTATAACTGATGATAATAATTGCCCTGATCTTGATTACGGCGGCAATTATAATTGTGATGATGATTGTGACTACGGAATCGAAAGGAGCTGCGACTGCACTGCTGAATGCAGGGATGGTTTAATTTGTGCAGCTACAAGTTCTACAGGTCAGGGTAAATGTATGAAGGAATGGGCTGAAAGTATTCCTGTAGATATAGTTGATGAGTTGGAATTCTGCGATGCTGATAATGATTATCATATGTGCAATGCTGATGTTGACCAAGTCTCATTCACAGACTTTTGCTGTGGCGGAGTTTGCAGTGATGGATTAACATATGCCTGTGAACCCAATGAATGTTTTGAATCAGGTGGAGATTACACTTGCGGCAGTGATTGTCAAATAGAAGATTATTGTTTTTATGGCTGTGCCAATAATGAATGTGAAAAAGGGCCATTGGTTGCAGAAATTTCTGTTGATAAGAATGTTTGTAAAAAAGATGATTATCCTTGCATTGTTAATTTTGAAGCCATAGTTCATGGCGGTACTGAACCTTACAGATATGCCTGGGATTTTGAACATGACGGAACTACTGATAGCAGACAACAAAATTATCATCACACATTTTTGGACCTAAGAAATTATTTATCAACGCTCACTGTTACTGATGCAGAAGGAAAAACGATTATTCAAAACATAATAACCCGCTATGATGATTCATACATAAAATCAACTGCACAAACTAATTATTTCGAATTATCAGACCTTAAAGCGCCTGTAAACGTGGCTTTTTATGGTTCTGCAAGTAGTGGTTCTGGACAATATGACTATAGATGGGAGTTTGGAGACGGAACAACAAGCAGTGAACAAAACCCAACGCACACATACACTAAAAAAGGAAACTACAATGTAATACTAACTGTAATGGATGATGATTTACAATACGCATTTGCAACAATTGAAAACATTAAGATTGAGCAACCATTAGTAAAGATAAACGCTTATAGCGATACAAGCGGAGGCAGTCCACCATTAACAGTTCAATTCTCATCAAGAGTAATGAATAATAATGTAATTACAAAATATAGTTATGATAACGTAGCAAATACCAATAGTTTGAGCATTGAATCCTGTGAATGCGACACACACTACGGAACCCTTACCTGCTGCTCTGGACAAGATGATGGCTGTTATTATAACAGTCAAATGGTCACATTAACAGTTGATAATGGTGCAAAATGTTATGATTCTTTTGAAACACAAGGTGGTGGTTTATGGGCTATATTTGAAAAAGAAGAAACAAAACTTGGCGATGCGACAATAAGTTATAACTGGAACTTTGGGGATGGAACAACGAGCAGTGAGCAAGACTCGACACATACATACAGCTCAATTGGAACTTATTTTGCAGAAGCAAGTGTTAGTGATGGATTTAGCACTGCCAAAAAGATTATTGAAATAAAAGTGGGTTATCCAGAACTTGAAGTGGGACTTGAAGCTGATAAAGATAATGGTGCATACCCATTAGAGATTGAGTTTGATGCAGATGTTTCAGGCGGTTCTAGCAATTATATTAGCTATAAATGGGACTTTGGAGATAGCAAAACTGAAACAACAACCACACCAACAACAACACACCTATTCGAATCAGATGCAGGCTTTTCAACAGAAGAACCAAGAGAATATAATGTACTTGTAACAGTCACCGATTCTGTTGGAAATAAAAACAGTAAATTAAAAACAATCCAAGTTCATAATCCTTTAGTAATAAGGCCTTCAGCAAATAAATATATTGGTGAAATACCGGTTGAAGTATCATTTGATTCTGGAATCATAAAAGGCAATGGTGGATACTCATTTAGTTGGGACTTTAAAGATCCTAGAAATGAAAACGACTTTAGTTATGAATCAAATCCAATATTTACTTATCAATATACCGGAACATATCAACCAACATTAGAAGTATACGACCAACTTGGAGAGCACGCAGCAGTAAATATTGATCCAATATCTGTTGGTGAACGATTACACTGCAATCCTAATGCTCCTGAAGAAGAAAAAACACTCATGGGTAAGTTTAGTCCTGTACTCAAAGGTTACGGTATAGATTATTATGGTCTGCCAAGTAGTGGGCAAGGATTCAAGGTTGAAAGCCTTGACAATTCTCAAACACTAACAATAAAATCTGGTTCAATAAGTTTAGATAAAGGGATTATTAATAAGAATGGTATTCAGTCACTCAATCTAAATAATGCTCTTGAAGGACAAAACTTCCTGATGTTTAACGGTGACTTATCACTCAAATACTGTGATGAATACTGTTTGGAAAGCGATAAAGTAAGCGAAATAATTGCTTCTCCAGAATCAATAGCAGGATTACAAATATCCGACGGGTCGCTTAATGGGTGGATTCTTGACATACGACAATTCCAATTCCCATTATACTGTGATGCACAGAGTGGTTTTGAATCAGATAATTGCCTTGGAGATGATAAAACTTGGCAGCCAACAGATAGTGAAATATGTCCTGGCGATAGTATTTGCCATCCTGATGGAACCTGTAAAGCTCAACAAATTTGTAGTCTTACAAAAGCTAAATGGAGCATGACGGTCGAAGATGATGGAATAATTGATGAAATCCACGCAAAACCAGGCGATACAGTTTATTTATTAATTGAAGGAAAAGATTGTAACGACAAAGAACTGACTTTTTTCATAATGGATGAAGACGCTAATGAAAGAGATGACAAAGTCAAAATCGTACCGACAAACAAAAGATTTGGAAGTGATGGAAAAATATACGATGCAATATCTTGGGTTGTTGAAGAACAAGTAGAAGATGATGAAACATTTGGACTTGAATATTATTTCATCGTAAATACCGGTGGAAACATTGCAGGCCTTGAAGATTCAATAGCATCATCAAATAAGATACTTGTTGGACCGACATGTGAAGATGGAACTGCATATGGTGAATGCAATGGATATAAGAATTATTGTGGCTTTGAAAATCACATATTAAACGGTGACTTCGAGTTTGTTGAAGATAATTTAATCACTGATTGGTATTTTGAATCTGAGAATATTGAACTCACAACAAATTATGTTTATAGAGGTTCGAACGCTTTAAGAACTGATAATAACTATGCACATGTCAGCCAGTCATTTATTAATGTTGAATCAGAATCAACATATTTACTAACTTTCTTTGCAGCATCAGATATTGAAAACGAACTTATGATAAGACTTTACTTTTATGATGAAAACGGCAATGAGATGAGTGCAAGATTAGAAAACTGGGATGAATGCATTGATGAATATTGTGTGAAAAAAACAATAAATGTTGCAGGATTCACCTATGATAAATACTCAGAAACCTTTGAAATACCTGTAAACGCACACATGATGAGTTTGCATATTGGTTCAGGCTATAATTTTGAAGAAAACAAATATTTATACATTGACTCTATAAATCTTGAAAACCAAGGAGAAAACGTAAAACTGCTGCCTAACTGTTTCTTATGCGGCTGTGCCGCAGGTATCGAATGCGGATTCTATGGTGAATGCCTGGATGTTTGCGAAGACAACACGCCAAAAGGCAGTTGTTCAGTTGACCAGCCTCAATATTGCGGAAACGCAAACCTGCTTGAAAACGCAGGCCTTAAAAGAATCGTTGGTGAAACATTCACGTATTGCGGTGATGGCGTTGTTCAAGAATTAAACGACCAAGGAATAGTCGAGCTGTGCGATGGAAATGCAAGAGGAAGCTGCCCAGGGCTTTGCAAACCTGACTGCATCTGCGCAGAAGTAACTTGTATGGATGGAATAATAAACCAAGAATCAGAGGTTTGTGACATTCAAGCAGACACAATACTTGAAGGCGCAAAAGCAAACTGTATTGGCAGATGCGATGATAACTGCGAATGCGGACCAGCACCTACATGTCAAGAAGGATTATTAAACAGAGAATGCAGTTGCGGTGGGACAATCTGCAGTCCAGGGTATTATTGCTGTGGAGGAACCTGTTCTGTAAGTTGCAATGAAGTTCAGATTAAAACAACAGACACAATAACAAATTCAATAGTTGATGAGATTGGTGGTTGGTGTCATATGACTGATGGATCTGATGAAAGATATTATCTTGATCCTAATGATATGAAAAGTGGCACTGTTTGTAATGAGGAAAGCTGTCTTTGTGATGAAAATGAAAAATGCGTGAACAGATATATGGCTACTGATATACTACTAATGAGTACTGATCAATATTGTGTTGATAGAATGATTGGTAAAGACTGCATGGAAGATGGAAAAGTAACAGGAGATGTGTGTGAATGTGGGAAAAAACTTAATGATATAGTAAACTTTGCAGGCTCAATATCAGCAGTAGCCTGCACCACAAGTAAACATCCCATAGCTTGTTTTGCATGGCTTACGGTGGTGCTTGCTAATAATTGTGTATATTCAAAAAGCCAAGATTGCTCAGCTGGAATATCAATGGATACTTGCACTTCAGATAATTTGTATGTCAAAGAAAAATACATTAATGGTGCAGGGGCAAACGATGCTATTGAAACAATTACTCTCCCTTGTGATACAGATTTATCGCCAAACTTTGTCTGTCAGGGAGGTGCTTGTGTTGATTCCGATACCAGTGAAACTGCTTGTCTGACAGCAGACAGAGGCTTTGTCTGGACTGGTAGTTTCTGCTGTGGCGATGATATTGGAGAAAATGTTGTTGAAGCAAACGGCAACACCGGATGCTGCTACGGAATAATAGATGTGCCTAATGCTAATCATGACTGTATTCCTGTTCAGCCAGATATTTGTCCTGAAACTTTTGATGATGATATAAATAAATGCGGTATTGAAAAGAGCTGTATGTTTGTGAACGGCATGTCTAAGAAAGGCTCTGAACTTGGATTTACTGAAGCTCAAGGTTTCAGGTCTGTAAATGCTGATTATATGTGCAATGGTTATAATTGGGTTTATGTTGATTTGGATGAGGTGGAAGGATGAAGAATAAATCTGCCTATGAAACAAAAAAAGAATTAAAATACCAAAAAAGAAGTAAAATATTTAAATAAAACAATAATTATACTAAAAAAATGGTAAAACTTGAAGTTTTAATTAAACAAAAGAAAATAAGCAAAATAAATGAATTAGAACTATTCAGATATGTAAATTTTTTCGAAAACTCCTATAAAGAAAATTTAGAACACAGTATATTCATCAAAAATGAGTTTTCCAGATGGAGCATAATCTCAGGTTATTACGCCATGCATGATATCACAAAACTATTACTCGCCAAGAATTTCAGAATAAAAATTGAATTTGAAGTTCATGCCACAACAATCAAAGTATTAAGAGAACTAATAAAAAACAAAGAACTATTAACACTTATTGAAAAAGGATATGGAGAATTCATAACATTAGCAAATGATTTGGCCGAAGCAAAAAAAGAACGAGTCAAATCACAATATTACACGGGAACAGATTTTATGAAAAAAGAATATCAGAAGAAAGCTTCAAAGTTCCTAGAAGAAGTAGTTGCACCATACTTAGAAAAAATTAAGATATTAATAAAAGAAAAATGATAACTCAAATATTCAATCAAGAATGTTTCAAAATAATAAGTTTATTTGCATTAGCTCCCGGAATTAAACTAAATCGAAACGAAATAAAAGAAAAAACATATATGAACAATGTTTTATTGGATAAAGCATTAGTCAAAATATTGTCTGCAAACATTCTTAAAAAAGAAAAAAGACTATATTCAATCAACTTCGAAAATGATAATTCAAAAAAGCTTACAGATATTTGTTCAAAGCAATACATAAACTTAAAAGAACTGCCTTTAAAAATCTACTTCTTAATAACAGATTTCATCACACAACTTTCAATCTTAAAAGAAATAGAAGTATACCTCTTCGGCTCGTATTCAAAATTAATATTTAATCAAAAATCAGATGTTGATATAGCAATACTGGGTAAAATCAACAACAAAAAAGTCACTAATTTAGTATCGAAATTAGAAAAAAAGTATGCAATCAAACTTGAAATTCACTTTTTTGACAAAAAAGAATTTTACAAAAACAAACAAGACCCGCTAATAAAAGACATAATCAAAAACGGAGAAAGATTAATTTGAAAAGAAAAAAAGAACTCATAACTATATATATTTTAATCACAATATTTATTTCGCTTCAAATAGTAACAGGAATTGATTCAGACAATGATAGAATTGATGATTCTATAGATTTATGTCCAATTACACCTGCAGGAATGAAAGTCAATGATTATGGGTGTTCAATAATAAGATGGTTTGGATATATTCAACCTATATGGAACAAAGTTGATTGTTATCCTGATGATGAACAATGTGGTAAAATAGTCCTTACAGATTCATCTCAAGAAGCATATCAAGATATTCCTTTTTACATCAAGCAAAATACCTATTATGAAGTAATGTTTCATGCCCGCTCAACTGATGGTGATGTAAGATTAATAACTGAAATTGAAGGAATTCCTACAAGCAAAAAATTCACTTTGATTAAGGAAAGTTTTAACTGGATAAAAGTTCGTTACAAATTTTTCACAGAAACAAATGAGGGTTGGAATAAAAAACTATCATTCAGCTCTCCAGATAATATTAACATTTTAATTGATAACATTGTTGTCAAAGAAATCATAAAAGAGCCATTGGTATTAAGAGATTCGTGCAGTATTTGTGGGTGCCCGCAAGGACTTATCTGCAGCATATTCGGCGAGTGCATAGAACCAAAAGATCCTGTCCTCGATGAAGATTATAGAAAGAAAAGCATCACAAAAACCAGAGACAATCTTTGTGAGTTAATAGATGACTTGGAAATAAAGAATGTTTGCTACGATATATATGCAACAAAGAATCGGGCAAGCTCAACATGCGATAAAATAGCAGATTCAAAACTTAAAGAAATATGTCAAATAAGGGTTGAAAAGGTTAAATGATGAACAAGAATAATCATATAAGAGTGTTGGTCCTCTTCTTGATAATCTTCAGCATGTTAAACATCTCGTTTGTTCTTGCGAATGAGCCACCGTTAAAGCCTGAACTGAATGCACCAATAAATGGTCATAATAGTTGGGTTTATAAGATGAAACCAGCTCTTTTGTGGTTTGCATCAACTGATACTGAAGGATCTGATGTTACAAGATATAATTTAACTGTTTCTTGTGTGGATGATGATTACGGTGATATTTTTGAATTCAACAAAGAAATCACTTCAGCAGATGATTTTATTGCTTATCAATTCAGTGATGAAGAAGCATTGGAATTAGAACATGTTTATACCTGTTATTGGAGTGTACAAGCGATTGATCCTGATGACAGCACTATCCAAAGCGAGTTGTCAGACTCTGACCTTTACGAATTTCATGTGAGAGAACCTTACTGTGAATATCCTACATACTCCCAATTAGACTGGACTTTACAATTATTAGCAGGGCTTGGTTTAAACGAGTGGCCCGCAAGCTATTTTGATGGAGAGTTTGATTCTTACACAATGGTTATCTGTGATGAAAATCATCTTATAAGTGATCAAACAAAAAGATATGCTTGTGTTTATGAAGATTTTACTGATCAAACAACAAATCCTGCTTATTGGAAAGCCATAAATGATTGCGGAGATTCTGGTTGTCATAACACTCGTACGGCAGGTGCTGCTTGGGGAGAAGCTTGTTATTCAGTTAATGATATTTTTTGTGGTTGCAACTGTGTTGACAATCAAGGAAATACTGTGTTAAACGGTCAAACAACCTGTGGTGAAGATTCATATTTTGTATATCGATGCATTGATGGAAGTATAGAAAAAGAGCTTGCCAATACTGAATTTGACTGCACATATGAATATGGTTCTGAAAGTTCGTGCATTGATGGTCAATGTGGACTTTCAAATTATTGTGGTGAATATGGTCCTGTCGGTGATGATTACTGGGGACTTCTCGGTTTAAATTTCATTAGTGATTGGAGTAGCAAGTATATATATGATGATAAATCAGAAGATCCTTGCTGTGAATATATTTTTGATTGTAATAAAAAAACTATAAAACTTGCAAATATAGAAAGCTGTTCTCCATCTACAATAAAAGAAAACATGGTTTGTATACCTAGGACTTGTCAGTATGAATACAATGATAACAATTATAAAAGTTTAAGCAACAGAATCTGGTTTGAAGAAAACGAACAGGTTTGCTGGAATGATGTTCACACTTGTGAAAGAGAAGAATTTGCAAAACTTTACAGATGGGAAACAAATATTTGTGAGTTTGGGTGCAGCTATAAGGATTCTGATTCAACAATAGAACCAACAAGTAAGAACAACATCGCTGGCTGCAACTGTGGCTATGACATACCTCACGGTTCCAAATATTGTGAAGTTAATGAATTTGGTGTTAATACTAATACAGGCCAAGTAATGAGATGTGAAAATGGTGTTGAAACAGAACACATATACTGCCCTGCAATTAGTGGATATGTTTGTTCTGAAGGAGAATGTGTTCCTTTATGTGGAGAAAACAAAGATAACGACCCTGGAGGTAAGATTGGAGATATACAATGCTTTTCAGATACTTGCTATCAATGTTCTACTGATCATAATATTCCAACAACAAAATGGATTAAGTCTGGCCAAAGTACTTGCTGTCCAAATACTTATGAAGAATGTTTTGCAGGAACATGTATCGATACAAGAACCTGCAGTGAGAGGGGTGGAAAAACAAAAGAAGAATGCGAAGATGAATCAAGCAATCCAAGATATATGCAGTGTATTGATGAGGTTACGTTTGAAAAAGTTGACTTGACAACTCTACCATTTACCGGTGAATCATGCTGTCTTAAAACATGCATGGATATAACACCTTGTATGATACGAGCCAAAAGTCCTTGGTGTGAAGGGCCTGTGTGCAGAACTTGCGATGAAGGTGAAACAATTGACAATGAATTTGAGTATGTTGTAACTTCTGATGATGATTGTTGTGAAAGTCCAAACCTTGTCTGCAGTTCTGGAAGTGACGTTAATAATAAAGGCTGCAAAGCCATACCTACAGATGGTGACTTCTGTATTGACACAGATGGTTTTGGTGTTGATCCAAGTGTAAAAGGATTCTGCGATTCAACAGCTGCAAACGGATGGGACTCTTGTGTTGATGAAAACACTGTTTATGAACAATATTGTGATTATTCAAGCAATGTTTATCCAAATGGTATCTGCTCTAAGATTCAAGTGGCTTGCTCTAGAGGAACTCATTGTGAATACGGCGAATGCGTAAGTGATGATACAGATTCATGGTCTTGTATTGAAACAGACAGAGGCAGCCCTGAAGAAAAAGTGTTTAACAATCCAGAAATTTTAGGTGAATGTAAAGATTCCCGAGGAACCTACAATGATGAATGCCTAGATTCTGAAACAGTTATTGAATATACCTGCTCAAGGGATTATGATTCTGAAAGCAAAGAACGATCTTGTGTAGAACTATTAAGTATTTGTCCTGAAGGTAAAGTTTGTATGAGTGGTGAATGCAGACAAATTGGTGAAGATGTGTGCAGTATGAATAATAATTATTATTCAGCGTTAGAAACAGATTCCAGTAAAAAAAGGGCTTGTGATAATAACCTGGTTATGGAATGTGTTTTAGATGAAAATGGTCTGGGTGAATGGGCTTTCAAAGAAGACTGCGAACAAGCCGGATACATTTGCATCAATGGTGAATGTAACAGTCCTTGCAAACTCTTTGTTGACTGGACTGATACATACGGCGTTGAATCATTAGATAACTATAAATATAAAACTTACCAAGGTATAAATATTGGCACATCTGTATATTATCATTTTGGTTGCATTGGAAAAACCATTAATTTTGTTGTATTTGAATATGATAATTTAATAGGTAAACCTAGTTTTGAAGATGTAATGTTCGCATTAGATAATGGCGAAAGCAGTGGAAATAATTTTGAACTTGCAAAGACACAACCAGCAGCATATACAATTACAAATTACGATAGATCAACATTTATTACAAGTAATTGGGTGGCAGAATACATTGATGATATTGTCGGAGAACCGGACTACACATTCTACGCATACGTGGCTGACAACAGAGATATTTATTCTGAAGCAGCCAAACAATTAAATGTTAAAGAAGACATAACTCCCCCACAAATATCATCTTATGAACCAACAGAAACCTCAGATACAAAAACAAGCATAGTTATTTGGATAGAAGATAATAACGGCATGAGTGAAAATGTTGATGTAACAGTTACTAAGAATGGTTTTACTGATGTTCAAGGTTCAATAATCACTGATTATCCTAACTATCCTAATAAAGATAAATTAGTCGTTTCATTTCACCCGGACGAATACTTCAATATAGGAGATGATGTTAAAGTAAGTGTATCTGCCTATGATTTTGCAGGACTTCCAATTAATGGTTTATATGAATGGAACTTTAAAATTACTGAAGGCAGCAATGAACCACCAACAATCACTTCTTTAAGAATTTGGCCTGAAAATCCTTTAAAAGAAAGGGATATAACCTGCATAGCAAACATAACAGATATTGATAGTGAATTGGAAGATATTAGCATGTTATATTCTATAACAATCACTGATAAATTTGGTGTTGAAAAAGAAAAAACAGAAGGCGAAGTGTTTTCACCAACTCATTGTATTGAAAAATATGGTGATTCTGAAAACAAGCAGTACCAATGTTTTGCAAACATATTTTTCCCTCCAACTGAAAGTGGAGATAAAGTCACATGCAAAGCAAAAGTTTTTGACAATTATAATTACGGCTGGGACGACACCAGATATTCTGAACCAACAACAGTTACTGCTATTATCAGCGTGTTAGAGGGGGACTGTCAAACACTCTTTGACGAAGCTAAAGAAACATGTTATGTAGAACCATACTCAAAAGAGAGTTGCACCACAGGTGTCATCGGCACAACAATCGATACATTTGTTAATTCTTGTCCTAATGCAATCGACTACATTGCATATTTAAAATACTTAAAAGCCAAGTGCTTGTACAATTCAGAAAACTATGAAGATGCACTTCCTTTATTTCAAGAAGTTATTACTGACTATCCCACATCATTCATCATAAGTTCTGCTTATTTTTTAAAAGGACTAATTAACTTAAAATTAGATGATGGGAAATTCATCTTTACCATGCAAGAATTAATAGAGACTCAGTCAAATAATAATGACAAAGTAATTGGAATGGCTCTTGCAAAATTAGCAACTCATTTCTATGTTTTAGTAGGCGATTCCGATACCGCTAAAGATTATTTTGAACAATATTTAAAAGAATGGCAAGGAAGAGGATACGCAATTGATGCACACATCACCTATGTAAAATTATTAATTAACAAACAACTTTATCGAGAAGCACTTGTAGAGTGTAAAAAGATTTTACACAACTATAATATTGGGGGTTCAAGTTACCAACTAGATACTGTAAAACAATTAACAACCCAAATATTAGGAGAGTATTTGAAAACAACAGGTCTTATCGATACAAATGCCAGAGAATACTCATTTTTAAAAGCATTTACAGACACATACGTTGGTTATATTCAGATGGATTTAGTGCTTAATTATGATCCTACATATGCAGAAGGAGATACAGACAAATATTATAATAAACACTTAAAGATAAATTTAATTGATCCTATAACTGGTCAAATAATAAATCCTCAACCATGCATGTTCATAAATGATATAAAAAGAATAGCTGGCAGTAATGATCTCTTTCGCGTTAACATAGGTTATAATATACAAACACCTAAAGAAAACTCGCTAATTGAACTTGGAAAAGAATACTTGTTCAAAGTCATAATGCGAGCAAATCCTGATACTCCTTGGGATGAAGGAGTTGTAATTTACTCACAAACAATTACCTTTTATGATATGGATTCTGATGACTTTGTATGGTTAAAATATCCTAACTCAGGAAGTTTACAGGATGAAAATGGTGATGTTGGTTATGTTTTTAAAATAATAGGTATGGATTATCCTCATCACCAATTATTTAGAAGTCACGTTTCAAGCGTCATAGATAGATTACTACAAGTTTATCCATTCAACAAACCAGAATATCAACAACTGTTACATTTCTATTACTTAAGTTACGCATCAGGAGATGCATCAATAATGGCAACGCCAGTGGTTCAGATGTTTCCATCAAACTTCGATTTTGTTTTTAGCTACGAATCTCCTTTTAGAAGTTTTGTATCAACAGAATTTGATTGGTCTAAAGTCATCCAACCAATTAAACAGAGAGACATGTATTTATCCACAAATACAAATCAAGAAGATTTGGAAAGAACTTTTATCCACGAATTCGGACATGCTTTTGGCGGTCTAGTAGATGAATATGTTGAAACAGACATTGGTGATCATACACAAAAACCTAATTGTGCACCAGCCGAAGATGTAGATGAGTATTGGGGAATTAATTCCCTATTTGGCAATCTTATAGGAGAAGGACCTGCCGAAACAATCTCTGGAGAGTTTCCAAGATTAGTGGTTGGACAATATCAAGGATGCTCTTACATAAACAGTAATATTAGACCTACAAGCATTGGAATAATGAGAAACCAAGAATTTCTAACACCAGAAGAATTCAATCATGGTTTTGGAAGAGTAAATGAAGAATGCATGGAATTAATGTTGAAAAACAAATATATGTATTCTTGTTACAGCCAAGATAACAACCAGCCTGATATTACAGAATTATATCCTGCGGATGGAAGTACTGTTGGACAAAACATACATATTTCAGCAAAAATAACAGATGCTGAAGATGATTCTGACACAGGAATATACAAGTATAAATTTTATATTCAAGATAGCAGTAATCAAGGATTCGAAAGCGTATCCGCTGCGGATTTAACATTTGTAAATAATATATTAATATACACGCCAAAACATCTTGATCCCGGTCTTTACAAAGCAAGCATAATTGCCTATGATCATCTTTTAAACCGCAAAGTTAATGACTGGTCATTCACCGTTGACCCTGCAGCAGACTCATATGAATGTACTGGTTCGAATGATGGTTCATCATGCGTTGATGTTAGTTGTATTGAAAAAGATTACGAAAAACTAAAAGCATGGCTTGAAAACGGCAAAAAAGGTGTTTGTCAAGAAGGAATGTGCAAACCAGACCTAACACCCCCAACACCACCTACAGGAAGCGTCATTGCAATAACAGAAATGGTAACAGGCGACGAAGCAGAAGAAGGTTCTAGCTGCGCGATAAACCCTTACCGATTTGAAGCAAATTATGACCAATACAAACTAATAGCAGATATGAATCTTGACCATTATGCACAAAAACAGTATTCATCATACAACGTTTTTAACAATGAACTCATGGAAAGTTTTACAGCGCAGATTTCAACTAAAATAATTGACGGAGTCTTAACACAAAACGAGTTTTTAGGAGCATTCCAAAGCGCATTTAAGGATAAATATGATATTAACTGGGTTTATTCTTATATGCCAGCATTTATGGAAGACAGCATGAATAAATTTACAGATATGACTTCTTTTTTCACAACCTCATTTCAGAAAAAAGACTTTATAGGCGAACCAGGAATGGAAGGAGCAGCAGCAATTGCAGCAACACAAATAGCAGAAAAAGATTCGGGAAGCTTCAAACTAAACATAAAACCAGATGTAAACAAATTGTTGTTACAAGACAAGGCAGAAATCGCAATCGCATTAAGCATTGAAAAACAATTCACAGATTCAAACCTAAAAATCGACCTTAGAGTTTCAAAAGACTTAAGCACAGGAGAACAACCAACACTCACAGCAAGATTCACACTAAGATTTGGAACAGGAAGCACTAGCGGTGGTACAGGAAACGCAATAAAAGACATAACAGGATTTGTAACTAGAGGACTTGAAAAGATAACCGGAAAAGTAACCGGTGATGACTCAATAACAGAAATAGTATGTGAAGGAACAATCGATGATGTAAACGGAAACTTTGTGCCTGATAGCTGCAATTTAAAAGTTTTAAATAACAAAAAAGATATGACAAAATTCACTGACAAAACAGTTATTATAACAACTGATGAAGACTGGCATAAACCATTGAAAGCAACGCCACTTTCATCATGGACTAACATAAACGATATATCCTGTCAAGATGGAAACAGACCCGGAAAATGTCTATATCCTTTGTTGATATATCATGAAGAAGAAGTAAGTGGAGATTATGCTTTTGATACTGACTCAGTAACAGAATTCGTCACAAAATGGGGTGCTGATAAAGCTTATTTCTATGATGATACTACTCAACAACCAGGAACGCAAGTAATTGTGGGTGCAAATTTAGAAGAAGGGAGTTATGAACAAATAACGAATAGTAAATATTTAGAGTTTTGGGAAGAAATAACAACTGTTGTCATAAGCGAAGATGATTATGATACTGGTCTTCTTGCAAGTATTCTTGCAGCACAAAAAAATGCACCACTGCTTTTCAAAGATTACGATGAAATAAGTCCTGAAATACTATCAAAAAAGATTATTGTTGTTGGAGATATAACCCTTGCTGGTAATGTAGTTCAAAGCTTTACAAAAGAAGAATTAAGAGAACAATTATATTCTAATTCTGACAAAATTCTGGTAATAAACACTAATGACATAGAAAACTTTGCAGTTACAAACCAAATAAATGATCAGGGTATTGCTCTTCAAAAAGTGTTCTGGAAAGATTCATTAAGCGCACCTGTTTTAAGCTTTGCAAAAGAAGAAAAAATTGCATTCGTCAATGGCGGATATAATCAAATCTATGCATATAATGATTTAAAATACATAACTATTCTTGCCAATCACAATTTCTTACCTCAAGGAACAGAGCCTCCAAGCGTTGATGAATGTCTTGCTTTGAAATCTAACGGCTATAGTGATAAGAGTTGCTATGCTGCTAGAATGAATAATCCAAACCCTGTTAAATATGTTGGCAGGATATTCGGCATAACACCATCGGATACGTCCTCTTATGTTGCAAGAAGCATTTTCTTCTCTGATGAAAATAACAAGATGATTAAACCTGTTGAAAAAGTTATACTTCGAGCAGGGGATGATGTTGACTCAAATGATTATATGTATAACCTTGCAAAGTTATACAATCCTTATTATGAAACTATTTGCAGTGTTTTTGATTCCAGAGATTCAATATGTACTAAGAACACAGTTGCAGATGAAGACGTCCTTGATTCAGACATAATCTATTATGATGGACATTCAGTATATTATTATTGGATGAACTGGTATACTAATTATTTCAGACCTGACAACAATAAAAAACCAGTAATCCCTTATATGAATAATGTTTTTGGTGTCGGTGCATCTTGCAACACGAATGCCTTTTTCAGAATGGGAGTAAATTATATTGTTGATCATCAAAGCGAGTATGATGGAACATACCTAAGCAGTTATCTCTTTGGTGCAGAATTCTTAAAGCATGGAGCCATAGGCTATCTTGGAGCAATGACTGGTAGCAACACAATAGATGGACAGATAATGAGCTCTAGTGCAGGAGATGATATGATGCAGCAGTTGTTAAGAACAAACGGTGAAATCGGACGATTGGTTTATGAAACCTATGAAAATGACCCATTCTGTCTTGCAGATAATACTGAATCAGTATGCGACACAGTCAGACTTCTTTGGCCTGTTTTCATATTATACGGAGATCCAACAATACAACTGAATCTCGCAGAAGAATCAACACAACCAGATAACTACATCATAACATCTTTTGAAGAAGATGATGATGAATATAGATTATTTATAACAAAAAACGAAGGAACTATAAGTGCTCCAAATAGTGTCAAAGCGAACACCATAAATTCAGAAAGCAACTTAAATTATGATTGTGAAATAAAAAAATATGGCTCTTCCACAATTAATGATGAAAATGTGCTGTTCTGCACAATTGATAAATCTGAAGAAGCAGAAAATTCTTTTGTTGTCATGAATTTTCCGGATGAAAATTTTGTATTAAAAAAACCAAACATAGATTTGTTTATCAAATCTTCAGATCTCAAATTTTCTGCTTTGGATAATACTATATTTATGCTTGGAGTTCCCGAATCATCCCAAACACTTTACCAAATACCAATTGAGAGTACAACACTATTCATAGAATATCCAGATGTTATAGACTATTCATTAGATAGCAACTCAAAAAAATTATATTTTTTAAGAGATGGAATCATTAAAGAAAAGAATTTAGAGACTGATGTTGAAAGCACAGTTTATGAAAGCAACAACATATTAAATATAGAAGCTGACAATAGTAATACAGGAGTCATTTATCTTTTAAAAGCCGAAGATGATAAATTATTAGTTCAAAAAGTTTTAAATGAAAATATTTTATTTTCAACAGAGATAATTATAAATGAAGAATGGTGGTCGATTATAGCAGACAATTATGACTTATCCCAAGATAATAATTATTTATATATAACGATAACTAACAAGATATTTTCTATCAATAAACAAACCGGAGAAATAATAAACACAAATGTAGTTTCAGAGGCAATGAACAAAATAGAAATAAATGATTTGAATGCATTTTATGTAAGAAAAAATCGTCTTCTTAAAGCACGAAATCTTGAAAATGAATTAACAACAACTATAACTTCATTTTTCTCTGTTGAAGATGGAGTTGTAAATTTTAATTTAGATGGACAAAACAACAAAGCATACATAAAAACAATGAACACAACAAAACCCGTCACAGAAAACATATGGCTAACAGAAAACAACCAAGCAACAAAAATAACAACACCAAACATAGAGTACATTTACGAAATATGGATAGATGAACAAAACAACAAAGCATACATGAAAACAAGAAGCCCCTCCTACACAGAAAACATATACATAATAGAAAACAACCAAGCAACAAACATAATAACAACACCAAACACACAAAGCATTTACAAAATATTGATAGATGAACAAAACAACAAAGCATACATAAAAACAACAAACACAGACAACACACAAAACATATACGTATACATAATAGAAAACAACCAAGCAACAAAAATAACAATACCAAACACAAAAAGCATTTACGAAATATGGATAGATGAACAAAACAACAAAGCATACATGAAAACAACAAACACAGACAACACAAAAAGCATATACATAATAGAAAACAACCAAGCAACAAAAATAACAACACCAGACATAGAGTACATTTACGAAATATGGATAGATGAACAAAACAACAAAGCATACATGAAAACAGTGAACGAAGACAACACAGAAAACATATACGTATACATAATAGAAAACAACCAAGCAACAAAAATAACAACACCAAACACACAAAGCATTTACGAAATATGGATAGATGAACAAAACAACAAAGCATATATGAAAACAATAAACACAGACAACACAGAAAGCATATGGCTAATAGAAAACAACCAAGCAACAAGACTAAGTCAAAATTTAATTGATTTGGCAATTAATAATGAAGAAATATACTTGTTAACAACACAAGAAATAATAAGAATTAGTGATGATAAATCAATTTTTCTTCCAACTAAAGCTGACTATATAGATATTTTTGATGGACAATTATATGTTTTAAGTGGGTCTACTCTTATTATATGCGACCAAGATCTTAATGAGATTGAAACATTTAATTTACCAATATCTTTAAGCTCATAAAAATGAAACTCGCAAAAACAATAATAACAATATTCACTGTGTATCTATTATTTATTGCAATAGTCAACGCATTAGAAATTAAGTCACTTATTGAAGACAATATGTTGCTAGAAGAAGTAAATCAACTTGACAGCATCGTTGTTCTTAGCAATGAAAAAACATCTTCATTTATAATTAACGAACAATTATTTCTGTTAAACGAAGTAATTTATGAAAATCAACAACAAATATTTTTAGAAGAGAATGAAACCCGAAATTTATACTTAGATAAAGAATTATTTCCCAACTGGACATCGGGAGATTACATTTATTATGTTAATATAATAAATGAAGGTAAAGAGTATAAAGAATTCATCCCATTTAGCATCTCATCATATCCAGATATACCTTTGGAAGTAAATATTTGTGACAATAAAAATTTTAACAATCAAAACAAGATTTTCATGAAGAAACAAGATATATTTCTAAACATAAACAACCCTCTAGAAGCAAATATAAAAATAGTATTAAAAGATGAGAATACCAAAGAAATAATTATAGAAAACAAAGAATCATTCACCATAAATAAGCCTGGCAGTTACACCTTAGAAGTATCGGTAAGCAAACAAGGATACGAAGACAAAACAACTATCACACCAATACAAATTCTGAACAAAGAAATAACTATGACAAAAGAAAGAGTTTCTTATCATACAATAATAATTATTCTTGCAGTGGTTGTCATAATTATTTTAGCCGTATTCTTTTTTAGAAAAAATCTATTTGAAAAAAAGCCAGAAAAAACAGACTATCAAAATTCTTGATTGGTTGTTCCAATTACAACAATAGGATTATAATTTCTTTTAATCAAAGGAAACAAATAATCCATATCTGAATCATTTAAAGCAACACAACCCAAAGTCCAATCTATAGAACTTCCACAACCATGAACCTCTATTAACCCTCCAATCGATTCATCAGAAGAGATTAAACCTTTCTTTTTTGCCTGATTGAATCTTTGCCAATCTTCCTTATTTGGATAATCCAGTAAAAAAGCTTTGTAAAAATGTGTTTGACCAACATTTTTTTTCATACTAACATAATAAATTCCTTCAGGAGTACAACCATCTCCTTCTATCAATTTGTCATCAACAGGATTAAATCCTAAACCAACTTTAAAAGTTGTGTCAACAGAACCATTATGAAAAAGATAGAGTTGTCTTTTATTCTTATCAATAAGCACAGCATAGTCATTATGTTCTTTTGACCAATCAAATGCGTAGGTTGCCAAAGAATCATAAACAGACATTGAATTTGAAAAACTTTCTTCAATATTAATTGAATTTATATCATCTGCTAATGTTTTCTTAGTATCAATTGATTCTGGCGCTGACAAACCTAAAAGCATTGATAAAATTACATTTGTTAACATAACAAAGCAAAAAACATGAGTATTTATAAATTTTTCTAAAATAATCACTATTTAGTAGTTAATAATCGAAACATTTATATATTAATAAATAAATAATAAACTTAATGAACAAAAAAAGCCTATTAATGATAATTCCATTGATATTTACATATACAACATTAGCCCAAACAGCAACGACAAAACAAGAAGAAACAACACTCAAAAATACCGAAGAGAACTATCAAGATAACAAAATAATAAAATCAACAGAAGAAAAACTCGAAGAAATAAAAAATTGGGTAAAAAAAACAGGTGAACAAAGAGACAATCTTTATAAAAAAACATTCGAAAAAGGAAAAGAACTGTATGAAATCATTATTTTATCAAATAAAACAATAATGACTGTCAACCCAGACATAATAACCGGAACAGGAAAAGAATTCTTTTTTCGAATAGATTATCGAGAAGAACAAACAAATCTTCCTGCAGACACAATATTAACTAATATTAATGCACAAAACTATCTCGACTCATTAGTAACAGGCGAACAAAACAAGAAAAACACATTAGATAGTTTTTTACACATTTTCTTTCAACAAATGCAAACAAACAACTATAAAAAGTAATCCCAATCAAAATCGCAAATTTTATATACTAAAAGTTTTCTAATTATGTTCAAGGGTTAGAGAAACTATGGTAGGAATATTCAAAAAAATCTTAAGCAAACTCTTCAAGAACATTTTCAAGAAGAAGAAACAGTTAAAGCTTGGTATTTATGGACCGCCTAACGGCGGTAAAACAACGCTTGCAAACAAGATTTGTGAGGATTGGCTTGGCGAAGAGATGGGTACTGTTTCTAATATTGCTCATGAAACAAGAGAAATACAGATTAAAGAAGAAATCTCCATCAAACACAAAGGAAAAGAACTAAAATTTAACCTTGTCGACACACCAGGAATCGCAACAAAGATTGATTATGAAGAATTCTTAAAGTCTGGAATGAAAGAAAACGAGGCTAAAACCAGAGCGAAAGAAGCCACTAAAGGAGTTATTGACTCCATAAAATGGCTTGATGAAATGGATGCTGTCATCGTTGTTTTAGACAGTTCAAAAGATCCATACACACAAGTCAACATCACAATTCTTGGAAACTTAGAAGCAAGAAGCATACCAGTCCTTGTAGTTGCAAACAAAATTGACTTAAAAAAAGCAGATATCAAAAAAATACAATCAGCATTCCCACAATACGAAGTTATCGGTATAAGCGCAAAATTTGGTAATAATTTAGAAGACTTTTATGACGCTCTCTTCAAAGTGGTTAAGTAAAAAAAAGGTGATAATTTTTGCTAACAATACAATTCGTACCACATATGGAAATACAGCATTTAAATTCAATCAAAAGAATTAATAAAATACTCACCCTAGTAAAGCAAAACAAGATAGTTCTTCTCGAAGGAAAGCTTAAAAGTCATGAAGAAACAGAGCTGATTGCAAAAACCATGGAAGAAATTGACAGTAAATTCAAAGGTATAGAAATCAGCGTCATGCATTCAAGCATAAAGGAAAACACTATTCTTTGGGATAAAATAAAAGAAGCGGTTCTTAACTTTCTCTTAGGCGATAGAAAAGGTTTCACAATAATTGGACCCGCCAACATTATCAAAGAGATAAAACAAGATCCTGAAAAAATACAATTACTCTTAGAAGAAGCAAGTTCTAAAAAGAAAAAAGGTGATTAAAAATCCCCCACCAATGTGTTAAGTGTGGAACTATGTACGGTGATGGTTCTAGCGAAATTCTAAAAGGCTGTAAATGCGGCGGAAAATTGTTTTTTTACATTAAAAAATCAGCTCTTGAACGACAAGAAGAACACATTCAACTTTCTCAAAAAGATAAGGAACAAATAGAAAAAGATGTTTATGACATCTTAGGAACACAAATTGACAAAGAAAAACCTATTGTTTTAGACATAGAATCAATAAAAATACTAAGACCAGGACAATACGAACTTGACATTGTGAATCTCTTCAAAAAACAACCTTTAATATATAAACTCGAAGAAGGAAAATACGTAATTGACCTGATTCAAAGCTTCAAAAAGAACAAATAATAAAAACAACCTAATTCTAACTAGTAATATGATACTAATAGATGTTCATGCACACCTTGACTTTCCAGAGTTTGAAAAAGATATAGAACAAGTAGTTAGAAACAGTGAAAAAACTAATGTTAAAGTAATTATTTGCAATGGAATAAATCCAAAAAGTAACAGAGATATTTTATCTCTTTCTAAAAAATTTGACATAATAAAACCAGCCTTAGGCTTTTACCCTTGTGAATGCGACCTTATCTCTCCAGAAGAATTTGATGAAGAATTGTTATTCATAAAAAAGAACAAGCCTTTTGCAATTGGAGAAGTGGGGCTTGACAAGAAACACAATAATGATTTTCAAAAACAAATTATTTGTTTTGAAAAATTTATCAAACTTTCAAAAAAATTAAACATTCCAATAATAGTCCATTCGAGAAAAGCAGAAATTGAAGCTATTGAAATCCTTGAAAAACACAAACTAGCAAAAGTTGTAATGCATTGCTTCTCAGGCAAAAAAAAGCTCTTACAAAGAATTATTAATAATAAATGGTACTTATCCATACCTTGTAATGTTGTACGTTCAGAACAGTTTCAAGAAGCTGTGAAGCTATGTCCTTTAAAACAACTGCTTACAGAAACAGATGCACCATTTCTATCTCCTAACCCAAAAATTTCTCGAAATGAACCAAAATATGTTATTGAAACAATAAAAAAAATTTCTGAAATAAAAAACATGGATGCTGAAGAAGTTGCAAATATTATCTTTATGAATTATCAGAACTTATTCTTATAATGATTGAATAAGAGTTTCTAGAAATTTCACACCATTTCCCCTATCAAAGAATGGTCTATACTCCCAAACACCTATCTTTTTAGGCTTCACTTCAGAAATCATAGTTTCAACCTGTTTTGGCAATAAATTTCCACAATGATGATACTTTGACATTTTCAAATCGTTTCTGAAACAATCAACATCAATATCAAAATGATTAGCTTGAAGATGATTATTATCACCAACAAAACCCAATTCACCACATAAATCCATAGCATAAGCTTTTTCTATGGAATTTAATCCACCCCAACCATAATTAAAAATTCTTTTCGGTTTTATATCCCTTTTAACAGTATTCATGTAAGATGCATAATTTTCACCTACAACCAAATCAGAACGTTCAGCAATGAAATCTCCATGAAAATCAAATCTAGCAACAAAATCATCAGGTTCATATAACAACAATGCTCCAAAGTGACTTGGACCAGTACAAATCACATAATCAAACTCTTTTTTTAAAGATAAGATATCATCTTTTACAGTTTTGAGAGTGTCTAGACTTATATAATCATAATAGTCTTTATCACAATCTCTTATTTCAACTTTGAATTCTCTTGTTTTAGGGCTTTCAATTCCAAAAGTTAATTCTCCAAAGTCAGTAGTCTCAAGGTTAGAAATATTCTTTGCAACTTCAATCATCATTTTTCTAGCTGCAACCGTCGAGTTTAAGTTAAGAACTTCTAACGGCACATAATAATCAGATTCATAATCTATCAAAACCAAGGTTGTATCTATGGGAACGCCTACGATTGCAACTTTTTTCATTTTACCAATTGAGCATAATAATCATATTCTTTCATACGCAACTGAAACAAATAGTCTTGTCTTGATCTGCTCCATCGAAAAGACTCTTCCGTCTGTTCTATTAGGTTTGCATGTTTTTCAGAGACCATGTTTTTTGCAGGAGCATTTTGTATGTTGGGCCAGAATATATCACGAATACACTTCTGGAGTTTTTTATAATAGCGCTCATAAAAACCTCTTAAATCATCTAAATTTCCAAATTTTTCAAGAGAAAAAACGTATTTTAAAGCATCAGAAAAAAGTTCTTCTGTAAATTTATCTTTGTTTTTTGACATCAATCCCATAACACTGGTATTTCTTAGATTATAGAATTTCTGGTCTGTATGCCTTCGATTCGTTTCTGCCCAATAAAATTTGTCTGCAATATCTGCGTATCTCTTGAATTCACCTGTTATCAATCGCACAATAGTTGTTATTGGATCTTTATATTTCCAGTAGGTGTCCATCTTGTTAACTTCGCGTTCATTGTAATGACACCAATAAGTGTTTTTATACTCTTCTGGAAACAAAGGACTTTCTCTTACTTCTTTGTCCCATTGTTTTGCAAGCTTTTTTTCATGTTCTCTGAATGGCTGCATCCTTTGCAAAAAAAAGTATTGTTCAACAGAAATTCTTGGTTTAATGATAGTCACAGCACCTTTTTTTTCTATTTGATTGTCATAAATTGGCACTCCACAAAGTTTTGCAACAATGGTTTTTTTCTTTAAAAGAGGCGACATTGGTTCTTTTAAGTCTTTAAAGTATATAAATGTTTCGATTATTAACTACTTAAGAGTGATTACTATTATTTTAGTAAATTATTAAAACAAAAGAACATAAACAATAAATTAAATAAAAGGGTCTGTAGTCTAGCGGCTAAAAGAAAAAAAAGAAATATTTCCGCAAATGACGTCGCCTTCACAAAGTCTTATCAAAGAACTTGAAAATGGCGGAGGTCAGGAGTTCAAGTCTCCTCAGACCCATACATAATCAACAACAAAAGGAATTCATAGAATTGATTGGTCGTTGGACATTAGTATGCTCCAAAATAAACACAATTTATTTTTGTCGCACACTAACACACCAAAAACTATAAAAACTACAAGAACAAAAAATAAAATAAAATGGAAATAAAAATCGATACGAAAAAAGACAGCGTCGAAGAAATTCAAAAAATGGTGAACTTCTTGTCCGTATTTATTAGCGAACAAAAAACAGATAGTATGAACACAACCCCATCATCACCCGGGATGTTTAACATGTTTGGAGCAGAAGAAAACAAGCCAAAAGAAGATAAAGACGACGAAAACCCAAAAATCAGCATCATAGAATACTAAACAGAGGTGTAAAAACATGGCGAAGTACAAAATAAAACAAGATCTAAACGAATGTATAGGGTGCGCAGCATGTACAGCAGTATGCCCAAACAACTGGGAAATGGTAAACATCAAAGGTGAAGAAAAAGCCAAACCAAAAAAAGTAGAGTTTGACGAAGATGAACTAGAAGAAAATAAAGAAGCTGCAGAATCCTGTCCAGTAGAAATCATACATATAGAAACAAAGTCAGGAGATAAAATAATTTAAACAATTATTTTCTATTAAACAAATCATAAACTTTTTTTCCAACATAAATAGGAGCACAAACAGTTGCACAACCAATCGTAATAACACCTGCAACAACACAAGTGTAAACAATATCTGCAAGTTCTGTAACATTATTCTTAAAAGAAGAATTATAAACAACATCTGTACTTCTAGACTCGGGTAAATTAATATCTGATAAATAATATTTAGTCATAAAAAAAAAAGTGATACTATCTTTTTTAAAAAACTTTAGCTCAAAACTCAAAGATTTTCCCCTTACGACCAACATTAACAACTAAAGTGTTACCAATCATTTCTTCAATACCCTCAGCTTCATGAACATGACTACAAAGAAGAATATTAGGTTTTAATTCTTCAACCGCCTCGCGAACACCTCTGCTTCCAGGAAAAAACCTTGTAAATTGCTCCATCTTTGTACCTGTAGGATGAGCATGAGTAACCATGATTGTTTTAGGAAGATACTTAATCTTATCAAAACTTTTTTTTAAAAGAGATTTAACTTCAGAATCAGATATCCTATTAGGACCAACATTAGCACCACCGCAGCCAAAAATACCAACATCAGCATAACGAACAGAATAACCATGAATGTTCTTCACATCATAAAAATCCGCTAAAAAATCAGCAGTAGCAACACTCTCATGATTACCAGGAATAAGTAAAATTTTCAAATTCTTTTTTTTAAAAGGACCAATAAGATTTTCAACACTAGAATCAAAATGAGTCATATCACCGCACATAATAACCAAATCAACATGCTCTTGTTCAGCTTTCTTAGCAAGCTTCTCAACTAAACTAATATCTCCATGCACATCACCAAAAGCTAATAATTTCATTTTTCTTCTAAAATCATCTCTCTTGAACTTTTACTTCCTTACCATCTAAGAAAACAAGAGTCGAAGGCTTACCAGTCAACTTACCATTCAAGAATATAAAGTCAACGCCATTTTTAATTGATTCATCAAGATTGTCAATCGATGTCATAAAAGGTTTGCCAGATATATTAACTGATGTAGTAACAATTGGTTCTCCAAGTTGTGCAACAACCTCTGAAAACCAATTATCAGGAATTCGAATTCCAACAGTTCCTAAACCAGGATTAATTTCTTTAGCAAGAACAGTTTCATGTTTCAACTTTAAAATTAGTGTGTAATGACCTGGAAGTTTATCAACCCATACACGAGCATCATTTCCAACTTCACAATTATCCAAAATCCATTTTTTTGAAGGAGCAATGATAGAAAAAGGTCTTTGATAGCGGCCTTTTAAATCTCTAATTCGAGAAACAAGTTCCGAATTATGAGCATCACAACCAAGACCATAAATAGTATCAGTAGGGTAAATGAAAACTGATTTCTTTATTTTTAAAAGTAATTCTTTTTTATTCTTATCAAATTCTTTTCTGGAAATAATCTTCATAATAAAGAAAAAAGAATTTTGGTTGATTTAAAAAGCTATCTATCGGGATAGATTTTGTGCTCTGACGGATTGCTGCCAATAAAAAAGATCGAGAAAATCAACCTTATTCTTATAAACAGTCCAATCAAGATATTTTGTTTTACGAAACATCTCAAACACCTCTAACAAAATTTATGAAAGCAGCTTCTTCATCAGGAACTAATAGTCCATGATCAATAATTACTCTCGCAATATTCTCAGCATAATAATCATAACCATTCTCTTTTTCAGTAGCAAGCATTTATATCACCTCAAATTAAAACCATCTATCACTAAACTGAACATCAAAACTGTCCATAGTTTTTTTTGTTAAAGCACTTATTTGTTTGTAAAACAAATTTTCAATATACTCGGTTGACATGTTGCATCACCTCGATGAATTTCTTCGTCTTTTGATTTGCTCAAAAAACGATACGCAGTAATAAGAATAATTGATTAATTGATTTAAATAGCTGACGCGTGAATGTCCAGTGGATTGTGCTAACAGCAAAAAAAAACATTTAAATAGTAATAGTTCTAAAGAATAGTAATAATCCTAAAGAACAGATACTAAATAATTTTCGAGGTGATTTTTTTGGCTGAAAAAAAAGGAAATGAATTAGCAATAATCGCACTTGTAGCAATAGTTGCAATCGTCGGTTTAATTGTCATGTTTATGAATAAAGGATCATCAGCAACATATATGCCAATAGCAACAGCTGAACAAGCTTCCAATCTTGGTGGAGAAGCAATAGCTTCAAGATATACTATTCCAGATAAAGAAGTTGTAGCAATTCCAAAAACAAAAACAACTACTCCAACTATTATTGCAAAACCTACTAGCGGAACAGGCAGTTCTGGAAGTGGTGGTAGTTCTGGTGGTGGAAGCGGAGACAACATTATGTGTGCTACTTTTGGTTATAACTCTCTATGTGGAGCGACATGCAACAAACTTGAAGATATTGACGAAGCATTTTTTTGGACTGGTGACACCTGCTGTGTAAACGCTGATGAATATGTAGGTAGTGGTCAAGCAGTAGATATTTTAGAATCTGAAGGAGATTATTGTGGTATGCTAAACATATTAACAATACTTGGCGACGGATAAACAAGAAACTATTAAGAGCAAAATATTTTTCTTCTTAAATTCTTTAGAAATCAGTTAGTTTCTTCTAAAATTATAATATTACTATTTAATCATATTGAAATTATAAATAAAAGTCGATAAATTACATAATTGAATTACAAGAAGCAAATCAATCAAAAATAGAATCTACAAAATCAGGATTGTTTAATAAGTCTTTTGTTGTCATAATCTTAATAACTTCTTGATCTTTTAATTTTGAATCATTTGACCACAAATGAACTCTAAATTTTAATGCTAAAGCAAAAAAATCAGCATCATCTGTATCTGGACAAATATTAACTGCCTGTTTAAAAAAGTCCTTGTATTCTTCTAAAGGCACAAAGTTTATTATTATTGCAAGTTCTTTTTTTAGATTTTTGAATTCTTCTTTAGTTATTTTAGTTTTAATAATTATTTCTTCTTCATATTTATTAATTTCTTCAAGTGCAAATTCAGGAGAAAACAATTCGATACTTGTGTTCATAAGTAATTTTTTAGAGATAGAATTTTTCCAAAAGAAAGAAAATAACACGTTTGTATCTACAACTAGCTTCATAACAGCCCCTTTTTCTTTAATTCCTGAAGTCTTCCATTTCTAGAAGCTCTTTGAAGTTTTACCGACCAATTATTAATTTCATTCTCTTTTTCTAATTGTTTTTTTAACTCTTCCAACTTCTCAAGCTGTTTCGTTTTTTGTTCTATTGACTTCTTTACAAAACCAGACCAATTCATTTCTTCAAATTTGTTCATTAAAACTCTTGTTTCTTTAGGTACAGATACAGTTATGCTTACCATAAAAATCACCTTTTGTTAAAAAACGTAAATACGTTAAAATATTTAAATCTTTTGATTTTATTTGTGTTTGTTTAAGATCGTAATCTGTTTACACTTCTTTAAATCTTGAAGTTTTTCTTCTTTTTGGTGTTTTTTTATGGGAATGTTGACTGAAAAGAAGAGAAAATGGATTATTAAACAGTTTAGAAGTGGCAGAAGTGCCACTTCT
>JAHIUF010000078.1 GCA_018817005.1 Nanobdellota archaeon | reverse complement strand
CACGACGATGAATTAATTTAGAAACTCAAAATTAGTTGACAAAAACAAGTTTTGAAAAAAAGTTGTATAATCAACCACATTTAAAAAGAAACTAAAAATTTCACAAAATAAAAAGTGTCAACTAATTTCGGACTTATTCAAAATTCATTGTGCTAAAAGTTTATAAAGTTTTGAAAATTACCTTTTGACATGTATGAAAACATAAAGATTGATGAATATATTGATGAGATTCTAAAAAATAATAACGAAATAATCATTGTTGACAAAATAGTTTCAGATGAAAATTGTTCTCAATTTTCTTTAGGTGAGTATATGTTTAAAAGAACTCAATATATCTTAGCCCCAAACAAACCATTAGACTCGGTCGATGCTTTACAAAAGCTCATGATTTCTTTAATCTTAAAACCAAAGGTTTATGCAAGCAATGATTTTTTTGAACAAGATTCAATGATTTATTGCGGCACAACTTATTTCAAGCAAAAAATTGGAGATTTCCAATATAAAAAAGGATTGATACTAAAAAACAAATTATTTTCAAATCTGATTAAGCCAGAAGAAAGATTCAAGGATTATGAGGGTAAATTGTTACAAGAAGTTTCAATAAGCCTTTTTCCTTCAGAGATAATAGCCAAAAAAATGATCAGAAGAGAATTGGCAAAAGATTATTGGGATGAAGAATTCATAAACCCTCATGAGAAGTTTATACCAGGGCATTTACCAGTAAAAAAAGAATTAATTCAAAAATTATAAATATTCAAACTTCAATTTTCCATATATGATTGTGTATAATTCTCCGGAAACTATGGGTACAGTATTTTTTGTTCTGACGTTTATAATTATTATTATCTGGTTAATCACTCAAAACAAGGAATCAACAATCAACAAAAATCAATCTGTAAATTCTGAACAGATGAAGAATTATGAACCCAAAAGAAATAAAACCTTAAATTCAAAATATCAAAATAATCCTAAGAAAACTAAAATCTCTGATAGTCTAAAAGATCAGCAAACACTTGATAATAAAATTTGATTTAAGTAAATTGAAATATCTAATTGAAAACTATAACTCAACTGTTAAGAAATATCAAAATAATATTCTTGAATTAAAAAAGAAGATTGAAGAGATAATGGTCGCGGGTTCGGGTTATTTTGAATCTGAACCTGTGAATTTTGATTGGGATACAAACATAAAAATAACCCAAACAATAGACTCATTAGAAAAAAATCTCTGAGTTTATCAAGTTAAACTCTAAAAAAACTATTAAAAGTGAAGAGTGCCAAAGAGAGTTTTCTTTTTTGATAAATAAATATGCTAAACTTTTTGCAGATAGAATGAAGCTAAAAAGTAATTTGGAAGAATTCATAAAAATAAAGATGGGTTAGAATGATAAAAAAAAATGCTAATGTGAAATTATTTGTAGAGCCTAAAATTCAAAAAATTATTTATAATCATAATAAACTCGAAGATAAGAAAAAAATTGAAGAACTAATAATTTCAATAAATAGAATAATCAAATATGTGAACTTACCAGAAACATACGACTTACTCTCAGATGCAATTAATTCTCTTGAAATAAAGAAGAATCATTTGAAACAGGAATATTTTCAAAAACCAGGATTTCGATTGCTCCAGATGGGTATACCCTACTCAATAAACTCAGGCGTTGTAACAGTTCTTAAAACTATCACTAAAGCTTTTCAGAAAAATTTTGCCAGAGCATAATATGCGGCTGCAGGGAAACAACCTCGTATTCTAATGCGGAACAAACATGGTGACTACAAAAAATAACAAAATTTAAATATGTGGTCACCTTATATGTTGTTATGTTCTTAGAAAAAAGAAAAGTTGGAAAGAGTATAAAGCATTATCTCGTTTATTCATATAGGGGTGAAGATAATGAAGTTATCAAAATAAGACGTTTTCTTGGCACAAATCTATCTGAAAAAGAACTGGAAAAATTAAGAAAGAGGGCTGAAGAAATAATTAACCAGCGAATTGAAGATATGAGAACAAATGTTTTTGATTTTTCGCTTTCTGACAAGGAAATTCAAGCTTTAAACAGATTAAATGATAAAATTAAGATTATTCATTTTGATGATAGAGAATGGCAACAATTTACAGAAGAGTTTGTTTATAACACTAATGCAATAGAAGGTTCTAACGTATTAGAAAAAGAAGTTCCGTTGATTTTAAAGAAGAAGAAAGCAATCAATAATGATGAAATTGAAACAAAAGGACTTGCAAATGCAGTTGAATATATAAGGAAAACAAAAGAAAATTTATCTCTTAAATTAATGTTAAAATTACATAAATTGTGTTTTACAGGATCTAAATCATCTGCAGGCGAATTTCGAGATGTTGAAGTAGGAATTTTTGATAGTTCTGGTAGAATTATTCATCAGGGAACACTTGTGAAAGATTTAGATAAAGAATTAACAGGATTTATTGATTGGTATAAAAAGAATAAAAACAAGTTTAAACCACTAGTTTTAGCAGCAATAATTCACAACCAATTTGAAAATATTCACCCCTTCCAAGATGGAAATGGTCGAGTTGGAAGATTATTACTTAATTTCATACTGTTAAAGAACAATTACCCCCCAATAAACATATTACTAGAAGACAGAGGAGAATATTATTACACTTTGCAAGAATATGAACATAATGACAAATTAAGACCAACTCTTGAATTTTTGATAAAGCAATACAAAAAGACTTTAAGAGCATTAGGTGACCACAAAAAATAAAGATTAAGCTTTTATGTGGACACCTAAAAAAATAATATGCGGCGACCGGGATTCGAACCCGGGTCACAAGCTTGGCAAGCTCGAATTCTAACCAGCTGAACCATCGCCGCAATTTGTTCTTTTCTTCTTGTGTGGCTTTATTCTAGAAAAAAATGACTCATTTATATAGTTTACTTTTTCTCTTCTTCTCTTTGCTCCATTTCATCTTCACCAGCTATTTCTGATTCGAAGTTGTTTTCTTTCATTTCTTTCTCTATCTCTTCCTTTCCAAATTCAAATTTTATCTCATCATCTGGTGTTTTTATTCCTTTGTTCTTTCTTATTCTGACTGGTGGGTGCATTTTTTGTTCATGAGTGAGTTTTTTGGTTTCTTTGAGTTTTTTGCTTATAATGATTAAGTCCGAGTGTAGTATCATTTGAGATTGTGTTATAAACGCTAATAGAACTAGTGCTGCATAAGCTGTTTCAAATATTATTCTTATCGTTATTATATCCATACCAAAGAATTGTTCTAATTTATAGAGGTTTAAGATTGCAAATAGTGCTGATATTAAAAACACAATTGCGGCTATGAATAAAAAATCCCATGGTTTCCTGTCAGGGTAGCTTTTCGTCCTTGTTAAGAAAACATATGCGTAAGAAACAATGTATGCTCCCACAATAAAATTCACTACAACAAAGAGTCCTCTAAGGTAAGGCTGTAAACTCATGTACTTATCAGAGTTTTATGTTTATATAAAGTTTTTTAGTCACTTGATAAAGAAGATTATGGTGGGCCCGACCGGAATCGAACCGGTGACCTTCGCCTCACTTAGCTTTAAACAAAGATTGTTTTTGCTTGTAAGGGCAACGTCATAGCCGCTAGACTACGAGCCCATGTTATGAGCAAAAACTCGTGTTCATTTATAAATTTTTTCAGAATACAAATTAATAATTATTACCAATTCATATTAATTTTTTACTCAACTATTTAAAAGAAATAACATTTCCAAATAAATCATGAGCAACTCTATTAAAAACAAGATAATAAAGAAAGAACTTGGCAACAATTGTTTTCAAAGGCCAGAAAGAATCGAACCTAAAGGAATTGTTTATCACACAGGCAAAAACATGGAAAACATCCTTGATGGAGTTCAGGGTGTTGTTAGCAAGATTACAAAATACGTATCGATTGTAATTTGCTCCACGAGTTTAATTCTAAACACTGTAGCATTTGAAATAACTTACAAAATGTTAAGCAAGGATTACACAAAAGAACAAATTGAACAAAGAGGTTTTTTTGGCCAAGAAATTAAAAAGGAAAACGAAAAACATTACACACTGAAAAATCATTCTAAGACTGGACGAGAAATAGCATTCATGGCTTATGAGAAAGTAAGTAAACTGTAAAAAGAAAATATTTATATAGTAAAAGTCTTATTTTTGTAGTAGTAATGACGGAGACTATTGAGCAGCCACATGAGAGAATATTTAATCTTCTTTTTCAAGAGGACGAGCTTACTTGGCAGACTATAATTTATGATCTTGTAAAATCTGAAAGCATGAATCCTTGGGATATTAATGTTTCACTTATTGCTTTAAAGTTTCTTGAACGTTTAAAGCAGCTAAAGAATATGGATTTTCGAATATCTGGAAAAATTGTTTTTGCTTCAGCTCTTCTTTTAAAAATTAAATCAGACAGGTTGCTTCATGAAGATTTAGTTGCTTTTGATAACTTAATGGCTTCATCTGAAGAAGAAATGCTTGATGTCTTAGATGAACTAGCAGAAGGCTACGTTGATCCAGCAAAACCAGTTTTACCGCAAATACATCCGAGGGTGCCTCAGCCTAGAAAAAGAAAAGTTTCTGTTTTTGACCTTGTAGAAGCATTAGAACAAGCGTTAGAAGTTGAAAATCGAAGAAAGCAATATATACTTCCTGAAGTTCGTATGAGAGTTCCTGAAAAAAAGAAAGATATGTCTCTAATTATCAAGGATATTTATAGTCAGATAAAAGGTTATTTTAAAGATTCAAGAGTGAAATTAACTTTTTCGCAACTCATTCCTTCAGATACAAAAGAGGATAAGGTATTGACATTTATTCCTTTACTTCATCTGGATAATCTAAGTCTCGTCGATTTATCTCAACAAGAACATTTTGGAGAAATATTTGTTCATTTAAACAAGAGAAACCTAATTTAGTTACCGCAACAACCTATAAATATTCTTTATTGGATGGTGGTAATAATTATTAATCTTTATAAATAACTTCTCTTTTCCTTAATTAAAATGAATGGTGAAATTACTAAATTTTTAGGAACAAGACGTTGGTTGCCACAAATATTAGGTTCATGGACAAAAAAAGATGTAACTGTTAAAGTAATATCTAAACACCAACTACCAAAAGAAATTATTGATGGTGTACCTGAAAAATGGAATTCTTTAATGAGAATGATTGGCGAACAAGAACTTGGAGAAGAAAATAAAGATTGGAGAATAGTTCCTGCCAAACCATATGCTAAAATGGAAGTAAAAAAAGAAGACGGTTGGCATCTTAAAATGTTTCCAGGCGATCAAACGAGAATTGAAAGTTATGATGTTGATAAGAATGGTAAACTAAAACTAATTCATAGTCCTGCAAATTATGCAGAAAGTTTAGCGACCAATAATACTAATCCGTGGAGTTTAATTATGAAATATGGTGGTAGAAAAGGATTGGCTGACGGACATGCTGTAAGCGTTGCTGTAACTGGACTAGACGTTGGCGGCAGGGAGATGATGCAATTTTTTCGAAGAGGTCCTGGAATGGGGGAATATAGTTTACACATAGGAACTGCTGCAGGAAACAGCATGAAACCAGATTTAGAACCGTTTGATATTGCTTCAAGAGAATTAATGGAAGAATCAAGAATAATGCCTTTTTTAGCAGCATACAAGAATCTTCTTTATGAATCAGGTGTTTTATTTTCAGATTTGGAAGTAAATGAATATAAAAGAATTGGGTTATCCAACTCAAAATTTGAAAATGTAGAAACTATTGAAGGTGGAAACAAAGTCAGATTCTTGGATAGAAAAGGAAACGAATCCCGCGGATTACTAGTGGATAAGAAAACTAATCTTACACTCACTGGATTGGCATTAAATGTTGATGCTGATGAATATGATTCTTTAGGACACAACAAACCTCATCATAAAAGTGAATATTTATTTTTATTAAGAACACAACTTTCATTGGAAGATTTGAACAATGAACAATTTGGTTGGGTTAGAAATGATGAACACTCCGATGTTTTGTATGTGCCATTTACACTAGATAATCTTACAGAGTTTGCAGTTGAAAATTTTAATCAAATGATGCCTCCAACAAACGCAGTTATTTTAACAGCCATAAAAGATGTCTTTGGATTTCAGAACTATCAATATACTGTTGATGCAATTAATCAAAAGTACCCTTTAACAAAAGAACATCCGTTTATGAAAGTAGTCAATGCAAATAAATATTCTCACCCGCCAGTTTTAATAGATTCAAAAATATTCACCATTTCAGATATGAATTATTTCTTAAAATGACCATAAGTGCAATTGTTTTTGACTTTGGAAATGTAATTTGTGATTTCAATAACGACTTATTTCTAAAGAATATTAAGCCCTATTCTAATAAAGAATTCTCAGAACTTCACAACTTGATTTATGAATCATCCAATTTACCAAGAAAATATGAAACAGGATTAATATCTTCTGAAGAATTTTTTATGCAAATAACAAAACTTTGTAATCTCTCAATTCCAAAAAATGAATTTATTAATGCATATACTCAAATATTCACACCAAAACCAGAAACATTCAATCTAATAAAAAGTCTAAAACCAAATTATAAATTAGGATTATTATCAAATACCAGTGAATATGATTTTGAATATGGTATAAAACCAATTGAGATATTCAATTTATTTGATGCAGTTTCATTATCATACAAAATCAAAGCCATGAAACCAAATACAAAAATATATAAAGATATGTTAGAAAAATTGCACATTAAAGCTGAAGAATCCATATTTATTGATGATATTAAAGAATACGTATGTTCTGCTTCAAAAATAGGGATGATTGGAATACATTACAAGAATCATAAAGCGCTTATTAAATCATTAAAAAATTTCAATATTGTTTTCTAACAGCTTTTTATTAACTCTGGGTGTTTTAGACTGAGTTGATAGTAATTAGAACGATATTTTGCATAGTCTACATATGGTTTGAGTGCAATTTCAAACATTTCTATGATTTGATCAGTGTTTTTTATTTTTATTCCCTCATATTCTACCGCTTTAATCATTGCTAAAGCCATTTGTTTGGGATGATAAAATTGATATTCCGATTGATAAATTATTTCTAGTCTGGCTTCCCAAGCAGAAACCTCTTTTGTTTCGAATTTTTCTTTATGTTTTAAAAAGCCTGTCCTATTGATTTGTGATTCAAATTTTGTTTTTGAAAAAAACAAATCACCACCCAGAGTACATATTTCATCTTCACATCTAATGCCTACAAACATTGTTCTTATCCCATAATTACCAAATTTTAGATCAATATCCTGTTTATCTCCTTTTTCAGAACTCCTAATTGTTTCTTCTTCTAAATCCCATTTTTTTTCTTGGTCATTCATTTTCAATAGCCTTATTTCATTTGGAAATATATTCAGATATTTAAATCTTTCTTAATTGTTATTACTTATTAATAACTAATATTCTCTTGATTAACTTTTTAAAGCCCGGACCATTCCAAAAAATCATGGTAACAAAAAAAATGAGTTTTAACAGCAATCCTAACGTCGGATTGTATGGATATGCAACTGATAATTATGTTTTAGTAGGCTATGAAGTGCCTGAAAAAGAATTAAAAGAACTCGAAAGAATATTTGGTGTGCCGGTGCACAGAATAAGCATTGCGGGAACATCTCTTTTAGGGGTTTTTCTTGTAGGAACGAATGAACTTTTACTAGTTCCACCAATAACTTTTGATTATGAGTTAGAAAAATTAAAAAAACTAGGAATAAACTATAAAGTCTTTGAAACAGACTTGACCTGTCTTGGAAATAACATCGTTTTAACCGAGCACGGAATATTGGTCAATCCTGAGTTTGACAATGCTGGAATGAAGAAACTTAAATCTCTATTTAATCTTCCTATTAAGAAATTATCTGTTTTTGAAACAGATGCTCTTGGTGCAGTCATGATAACAAGATCAGGTTATTGTTTGCTTCACAGGGATGCAAGCAGCCAAGAAATCAAAATCATAGAAGAGACTTTAAAAGTGAAAGTCACAACTGGTACAGTAAACATGGGAAGCCCATATATACGCACAGGCATGTTATGTAATAAAAATGGGCTTATCGTTGGTGATATTTCCGGGGGGCCAGAAATCGTAAATGCTGAGGAAGCATTAGGATTCCTTGATTAAAATGTGGTCAAAAAATAAAAGACTCATGATTGTTTCTGGAAGTTCTAACATACAATTAGCAAAAGAACTTGCGAGAGAAGCAAAAAAACCTCTCGCTAAAATAAAAATAGCTCATTTTGCAGATGGAGAAATCTATGTACGATTTAATGAAAATGTTCGTGGCAGTGATTTGTTTATAATTCAGTCCACAAACACCAATAATAATTTGATGGAACTTTTGATTTTAATTGATGCTGCAAAAAGAGCATCTGCGGAAAGAATAACAGCAGTTATTCCCTATTATGGTTATGCTAGACAAGATAGAAAAGCAAAGCCCAGAGAGCCTATAACCGCTAAATTAGTTGCAAATCTAATAACAACTGCTGGAGCACACAGAATTCTTTCAGTTGACCTTCATTGTCCTCAAATACAGGGATTTTTTGATATTCCTTTAGATGATACTTGGGCACTTCCACTATTTGCTAATTATCTTTATGATAAAAAGATGAAAAATTTAGTGGTTGTCTCGCCTGATGCAGGTGGTGTTACTCGTGCGCGAAGACTTGCAAAAATTCTCCATGCCTCAATGGCTGTTATTGATAAAAGAAGGACTGATCATAATGTTGGTGAAGTTATGCACATTTTAGGTGATGTTTCTGGAAAAAACGCAATCATCATTGACGATATAATTGATACTGGGGGTTCAATTGTTAATGCGACGAATGCTGTAAAGAAACAGGGAGCAAAAAACATCTTTCTTTGTGCAACACACCCTGTTTTTTCAAAAGATGCTATTTTAAGGCTTGTGAATTCTGTTGCGTTAGAAATAATAGTTACTAACAGTATTCCATTCCAAAAACATAAAAAAATTAAGGTTTTATCTCTTGGAAAAATGCTTGGAAAATCAATTTTAAGCATTCATAAAAATGAATCAGTAAGTTTGATACATAAAGAGATTTTAAAGAGGAATTTACAATGAATAAAGAAAAATATATTGAATGGCAAATTTTAGAGCAACAAATGGCTCAGCTCAATGAAAATCTTAAACAATTGGAAAAACAAAAAAAAGATGCTGCAAGAACCATTGAACATCTTGAAGAGATGCGAAAAGTAAAAGCAGGCACAAAGATTCTTGTTCCTTTTGCTAATGGTGTTTTTGCTGAAGCAGAGTTGAAAAGCAGTGATTCTTTTAAAGTCAATGTTGGGTCAGGAATTTGCGTTAAGAAATCTCTTGATGATACTAAAGAGCTTCTTTCAGAGCAGTTAAGCGAGTTAAACTTAATTATTGAAGATACAGTTTCTTATTATCAACAAGTCTATGAGCGTATGATTGTTTTGGAGAAAGAAATAACTGCAGAAACTACTGAACAGTAATGAATATTAGAAACATTTATATATAATTTTATATTTCTAAACACCAATGAAGTTCATAGAATTATATGAAATGTTGTATCTTGTGAAAGAAGAAGACCCAAAAGGAGAAGAACATCTAAAAACAATACAAGATATGAATCTAGTAAAAACATTATCAGAAGAAGAATCAAAAATACAACAGGAATACAAACAAGCAATAGAAAGGTCGGATGAAATAAGAGAATTATATCAAAACAGCCTAAGCAACATAGAACATCATAAAAGACAATTATCATATCATGATGAAGAATATGCGCGTTTACAGAGAAAAAAAAGAAAGATGGGGAAAAAACTTGATGCAATAAGAGTGGAAATCAACAACCGAAAAGATAGAATATCAGAACTCAAAATAAGAACAGATTCCCTAAAAAAAGACAAAGACTTTTTAGAAGAGGCGCGAGAAAATCATAAAAAAGGCTATGAAACAATGTATGGAATTGAAGTCAAAATACAGCCGATGATTAAAGATGTGTTGGATAATGTGAAATTAGAAACCCTCAAAAAAAATGATGTTATTACCTGCTTTGATTTTGAGAACTTCACCCATAATGAACACGAGATCTACATGGGGATTTGTTCCAACCAAAAGATGAATCTAATTCAAAGATTTGTAACACACCTACAAAAATACGGGGTTGAGTAAAGAACAATGAAATTCATGGATTTATGTCAAATACTGCTTGACATAAATGATGAAAAACCTGAAGCAGAAAAATATCTTAAAGAGATGCATGACTTAAACCTCATAAAAATATTATCTGAAGAAGAGTCAAAAAAACAGAAAAAATACAGAAACTTATTAAGATCAGAAGATCAATACTCTCTAAGAACCAAAGAATCGTACTATCTTCAAAAAAAAGGTAAATTAGAAATTAAATTAAAAGAATGTGATAATAGTTTTGAAAAATTACCAAACAAAAAAAGATTTGTCGAGAAAAAAAACCAATTGCAAATGCAAATAAGCCAAATAAAAACAGAGTTAGATAATGTGTGTGAACAAATAAATATAACGAGACGCTATAACAAATATACAATACTATATGATCAATCAATAAAATTTCAACCAATGGTACTAAAATTAATAATCGGCCGTCGTGATAAATTTGAAAATAACGAAATCAAGAGTCGCTTTGACCTTGAAAATTTATATGAAAATAGTGATTTACCACGATACATTCTGCTCTCCAAGCATCTGGAAAAATTTGGCATAGAATAAACTAATCCTACAAGAAAAATTTTATAAACACGTCTTTTTTCTAATAACAAATGTTCAAATTCCTAAAAGAAAAACTAAAAAAAGTTGTTGACTCATTAAAAAAAGAAGTAGAAGAGGTTGTAGAAGTAACAGAGGAAGTAAAAGAAATAAAAGTAGAGAAGAAAAAAGAAATAAAGAAAAAAGAGATGAAGAAAGAGATAAAAGAAAAAACTGTAAAAAAACAAAAGAAAAAACCAGAACTAAAAGAAAAAAAGCTTGAAGAAATAAAACAAGACGAACCTGAAAAAGAACATGAAGAAATAGCACCTGAAAAAAAATCATTCTTTAAAAACATCTTTAAAAAAGAATCAAAAGACAAACAAGACGAACCAAAAAAAGAAGAAGAAAAAGAGACTGAAGAAGAAACAAAAGGATTCTTTAAAAAAATAACAGAAAAAATAACTAAATTTAATCTTACAGAAAAAAAATTCGAAGAAGTATTCTGGGACTTAGAAGTAACACTCCTAGAAAATAACGTCGCAGTAGAAGTAATAGAAAAAATAAAAGAAGACCTAAAAAACGAGCTTACAACAGGCAAAATATCAAGAAAAGGAGTTGAAGAAGTAATAGTTGACACACTAAAAAAATCAATAGAAGAAGTTCTGGATATAAAAAACATAGATTTACTAAAAGAAGTAAAAAAGAAAAAACCCTACATCATAGCATTTATTGGCGTTAACGGATCTGGAAAAACAACCAACATGGCTAAAGTTGCAAAAATGATGCAAGACGAAGGTTTAAGCGTAGTATTCGCTGCCTCAGACACATTTAGAGCAGCAGCAATCCAACAACTCGCAGAACATGCAAACAAGCTAAATATAAAAATGATATCACACGATTATAACGCAGACCCTACGGCCGTCGCATTTGACGCAATCGAACATGCAAAAGCCAAAGGAATAGACGTTGTTATGATAGATACAGCCGGAAGACTGCATAACAACACAAACCTAATGGAAGAACTAAAAAAACTCATCAGAGTAAACAAGCCAGATCTAAAAATATTCGTGGGTGAAAGCATAACTGGAAACGATTGTGTAGAACAAGCAAAAGCATATGATGAAGCAGTAGGAATAGACGCGATAATTCTTTCAAAAGCAGATGTTGACGAAAAAGGAGGGACTGCAATATCAGTTTCTTATGTTACAAAAAAACCAATAATATATCTGGGTGTAGGACAGACATATGAAGACCTGGAAAAATTTGATAAAAAAATAATTCTAAAAAACCTCGAACTAGAATAGATTTATAAATGAAAACTCATCATTAATTCTCAGAGGGGGGGGGTTTCAAATGGTCGAATCAGATCTTGTAAAAGCTCTGTCTGAAGAAGTAAAAATAGACTATAAGCAAATAGAAGAACTAATCCAAGCACTGCCGGACGCGATAGGAAACATATTATTAGAGCAACAAAAAATCAACATACCAGGACTAGGAACATTCTACACACAGGAACGAAAAGACGAAATAAAAGCATACTTTCGGGCAAGCAAAAAATTAAACAATTATTTCAAATAAAAAAATTTAAAAAAAATTATAAGAAGCTTTGAGCTCCTTTTTTTAACACTTCAACCTTATCTAAAAACTCCCATGTAAAATCAGGATCGGTTCTTCCAAAATGTCCATAAGATGCTGTTTTTCTATAAATTGGTCTTTTAAGTTTCAATTGCTTTATAATGTCCTCTGGCTTTAATGGAAAGTTATCTACAACAAGTTTAACAAGTTCATCTTCAGGAATTTTACTAGTGCCATCAGTGTCTATCAATATAGATACTGGCTTTGCAACACCAATAGCATAAGCAAGTTGAACTTCGCATCTCTTAGCAAGTTTTGCAGCAACAATGTTTTTAGCAATGTATCTTGCAGCGTATGAAGCTGACCTGTCAACTTTTGAAGGGTCTTTCCCAGAAAATGCGCCGCCACCATGACTTCCATGACCACCATATGTGTCAACAATAATTTTTCTACCTGTAACACCAGCATCAGCAACAGGACCCCCTAAAATAAAAGCGCCAGTAGCGTTTATATGAAATTTTGTGTTTTTATCAATCCATTTACCACATACTGGTTTTATAACATGCTTCATAAGATCTTTTGAAATCCTTTTATGACTAACCTTTGGCGAGTGCTGAGTTGCTAAAACAACAGAATCAACTCTTATTGGCTTATCATCCAGATATTCAACGGTTACTTGACTTTTACCATCTGGTCTTAGATAAGTGAGCTTTTTTGATTTTCTAATCTGAGCGAGTTTCTTTGTTAATTTATGAGCAAGAACAATCGATAAAGGCATTAATTCTGGTGTTTCATCACATGCATAACCAAACATTAAACCCTGGTCACCAGCACCCTGTTCTTTATGAAGACCTGCACCTTTTGTAACTCCCTGCGAGATATCAGGGCTTTGTTCGGATATTGCTGAAAGAACACCAGTTCCTTGATAGTCAAATCCGAATTCCGGATTGTCATAACCAATCTCTTTTATAGTTCTTCTAACAACTTCCTGAACGTCAATATAAGTTGTGGTTGTCATTTCACCAGCAACCATTACAAAACCTGTTTTTGTAAGAGTTTCGATTGCGACTCTGGAATTTGGATCATCTTTTAATGCCGCATCCAGAATTGCATCACTAATCTGGTCGCACATCTTATCAGGATGTCCTTCTGTCACGCTTTCACTTGAAAACAAATATCTTCCTTTTTTCATAATTCCACCTCGTAAGTATTATTTTATATAACAAAGCACTCACCTTTGTATATAAATATTCATGACAAAAATATTCCAATAGGAATATTCGAGAGTTAAGTTTATAATAAAATTAATATTTCCGAAGACGAATGAATGATAACTGTAACAAATCAAATATAGCAGTGCTTCTTATAGACATGCAAAAAAAATTCTTAAAAGATATCTCTCCAAAAAATCTCGATATTCAAATTATGGAACAAAAAAGGGTATTAAAATATTGCTCGGAAAAAAACGTACCTGTGATTGTTGTAGAATATTCAGGTCATGGTCAAACAACAAAACTCTTGGACTTAAACAACCTGCTTGGAAAGTATAAACCCCTAATAAAAAATTTTGATGATGCTTTTGAAATTGCTGAACTTTCTGAAAGGTTAGACAATTTTGGTGTTAAAGAATTAGGGCTGATGGGTGTAAATAGGGGTGTTTGTGTTTTAGATACTGCAAGAAGCGCCATTGAACTAGGATATAAAATACATACTGCAAAAACACTCATAGAAGACTCAAATATTCTTAGCACAAAAAGAGACTACGAGTGGTATGAAAAAAACGGTAAGTTATATTCAAATGCGATTGATTTTCTTCAAAATATTAAAAAGATGAAGTGAGAACAAAATAAATAGTATTCTTATAAGAATATTTAAATATAATAAAATATTCCTTAAATTATGACTGATGATTTATTAGAAATAAAAAAAATAAGAAAACAAACAGGCCTAACACAGAAAGAACTAGCAAATGCTGCCGGCGTTTCACAATCATTAATAGCAAAAATTGAAAGTGGACGAATAGATCCTGCATTTTCCAACGCCCAAAAAATCCTTGAAACACTTGCAAACCTGCAGAAAAAACAAGGCCTAACAGCGAAAGATTTAATGAGAAAAAAGATAATTTGCTGCAATTCTGAAGACAAAGTAAAAGAAGTCATAGGTAAAATGAAACAATATGAAATAAGTCAACTGCCAGTAATTGATAATGAAGTCGTTATGGGACTTATATCAGAATCAATAATACTCAATCACTTGTTTGAAAAAAACAATCAAGACTTAAAAGTGAAACAGATAATGAGTGATTGCCCGCCAATAATATCAGAAAAAACTGCTGAAACAGTTATATCAAACCTGCTAAAATTTTTTCCACTGGTTATTGTAAAAGATAAAGGTAAACTTTCAGGATTAATAACCAAATCAGATGTGCTTAGAAACATATATAAATAATGACGTTCTGAACAAAAATAGGTGATTTAATATGATACTTGTAAACACAGATAATATTGAAGGTAAAAAAATAGCAAAGACACTAGGTCTTGTTAAAGGTAACACGATAAGAGCAAAATGGATTGGAAAAGACATTATTGCAGGATTAAGACAACTTGTGGGTGGAGAACTAAAAGAATACACCGAAATGTTAACTGAAGCTCGAAAACAAGCAACAGAAAGAATGATAAAAGAAGCAGAATCTATCGGTGCAGATGCAATCATCAACATCAGGTTTACAACATCACAAATAATGCAGAATGCTGCAGAAATACTTGTTTATGGAACTGCAGTAAAATTGAAATGAAAACAACAGACATCTACACCACTAAGGATTTAGAAACATTCAAAAAATTAATAGCAAAAGAAATTCCAAAGATATTTTCAAAAGGAGAAAAAATAGCTATAAAGCTACACATGGGTGAGCTTGGAAATAAGAATCACATCAAACCAGAATTCGTAAAACTCATCGTTGACGTTTTAAAAAATGTTGGTGCAAATCCAATTCTCTTTGATTCACCAATCGCATATAATAGCCCTAGAAGATTTTGCAAAGGATACTTGCTTGTTGCAAAAAAAAAAGGTTTTACAGAAAAAAAAGTTGGTTGCAAAGTAGTTATTTCTGACGAATTTATAACTGAAAAAACAAAATCAATGAAATATGAAGTCTGCAAAGAATTAGTGGAAGCAGACGGCGTTTTAACATTATCACATGTTAAGGGACATATGTGTTCTGGTTTTGGAGGCGCAATAAAAAATCTTGGTATGGGTGCACTTACAAAAAAAACTAAAAGAGAAGTTCACAATAATTCTAAGCCCGAATATGTTGGAGGATGTACCTTATGCGGTCTTTGTGCAAAGGTTTGTCCTACAAAACACATAAAATATCAAGATGAAAAACCACTTTTTAAAAGGACTTGGTGCTGTGGTTGTAGCACTTGTATTCATGTTTGTCCAAACAATGCTATAAAACCTAAAGTAGCGATTTTTGACTTTTTGCTTTCTGAAGGTGCATGGTGTGCTTATAAAAATTTCAAGAAATCATTTTTTATAAACTCAATAACTAATGTTTCTAAATTTTGTGATTGCAGCCCTATCGGTGGAAAAATAATTGCGAAAGACGCGGGTTTTGTTCTTGGAAAAACAGCTGTGGCCGTAGATAAAGCATCATTTGATATTATTTTAGAACAAGAAGGAAAAGATGTTTTTAAAGAAACACACCATAAATCACCTTTGGTTCATATAAGAGAAGCTGCAAAACTAGGTTTGGGTTCTTTAAAGTATAATAAGAAAACCTTTTAGAAGAAAGAAAAAATTATTTCTTCTTAGTCTTTTCTTTTGTCGAGTTCAACTCTTTTAGACGTTCTTTTAAGAACTCGATTGTTCTTGTGTTGTCCTGGTCATTCATTATTTGTCCGCATTCAGAACATTTAAAATTATGTTCTATTGCGTTATCAAAGGTCATTCTTTCACAGGCATTTTTACACATATAGAAAGTGTTGTTTTCTTCTTTTTGTATTCTTACTTTAATCTTCTCTATTTTTTCGAGTCTTATTTTTTCAGCGAGCTCTAAAATTATTGGTTCGTTGAAATCCCAATAACAAATATACCAACCTTTGATTTTATCTTTTCGTCTCATAAAAAACACTATGTTGTGTTCGTATAATCTGTAAAGAAGATTTCTGGTTCTATGAATCTCTACATCCAGCTCTTCTGCAATGATAAATTCAGATATCCTCTTTTTTCCTTTAAGATAAAAGACAATTGGTAATGCTTCTTCCCCGACGAGTTCTATTACAACTTCTTCTATTAGTTTTTTGTTGACTTTCATATTCGATACTTTCATATTCGAAGATTTTTTTACCACACAAATTTGTTTTTGTTCCATTATTATTCCTACCTCTTTGTTTAGTGGACACCTATAGCTATACCCTTTCAGTATCATACTCTTAGTGTTCACAACCCCCCAAAGTTAGGTTTTCCCTACATCTATCCTTAATTTTACCCTTTATAAACTTTTTGTTTTTTATAACTTTATTTGTATGGATAAGATGGTATTTTAGGGTAATTTTATATACAAAAATGTATAATGATTTGGAAAAAGGTGATATTTACTACCAATCAGTATTAATGAAATGGCAATAACTTAATCACACACCAAGACCCAACAAACTAGGGTTGAAAAGAAGCACAATCCCTAACAAAAGCATTATTGCTCCACCAATAAATTTAATCAAAGCCATAGTGTCTTTTTTGATGGGTTTGCCTTTAAAAGTATAACCAAGAACAGTAACAATTGTTAAAAGAGGCACAACATAAAACAAATTATACAATATCAAATAACCATAATAAATAAAACTATTCTTTAAAACCACACCTGTTAAAATACCCGTATATATAATAGGAAATCCTGCAGTGCAAGGAAGCTCAACAAGAGATGCAAAAATTGCTAAGATGACCGATGAGCCAATCAGGGTTGGTAAAGAACCTTTCTTCATAAGCTCTGCAACATTTTGTATTCGTCTTCTTAAAGGACCAACATTTTTATCCTGAATCATCAGCGTCACTCCTTTTCTGTAAAAGAACAACTCTTTACAATTAATAAGACCTGCAATAACTGCAATTAAACCAATAATTATTCTTAAAGGTTTAATAAAACCAATATATTTAAAGATGTTAAGCCATGCGGCCATAAACAGAAGATAAAACAAATAAACAACGACAATAAAACTAAATCCAACTGCGTAAATCTTTTTTCTAGAATGAGACTCTGAAAGCATCATACTTATAAGAAGAGTTAATACAAAAAAATTACAAGGATTAAAACCATCAATAAGACCAATAATGATTGTGATAATTGGCAAAGAAAGTGTCTGGCTGAAGTTTTCTTTAATGAACGCAGGAGAAATATTTTTTGTGAGAAAGAAAGCAGCCACCAATATAGCTATCGCAACAACCAGAATCAACAATTTTTTTTTTTTCGGATCCAAATAAAATCACCCTTCTAAATATTTATCAAGCATTGATAAATATTCATCTTTAGTTTTAGCACCAACATAATAATCACAACCAAAAATAAACGTTGGAGTGTACGAAATGGTAACACCATATGATTCCATTCGTTCTCTTTGTTCATCAACAGAAACATCAAGTATTGTTGAATTAACACCTTTTTCTGCACAGGCTTCAACAAAGTCAGGTAGGGTTGCCTCGCAATGACTACAATACTGTGATTCAATCATTAAAACATCTTCAACAAGTCCTTTTTGGATACAAACATCCTGCGAAAAACTCCCTTCAGAATTAATAGTAAACAATGAATCATTGTTATTACAGGATGTTAAAACTAATACGAACAGCAACAACAATAAAACAATTAATCTCTTTGTCATCAACATCATTTTAATCGCAACTTCCACACATTTTTGTTTTTTGCAAACACAAAATACTTAAATATTTATGGTTTACTTTATATGAAACCATTTATAAATATTTGTTACAAAAAATGAAACAAAGATATTTTGAAGAGAAAAAAACCTTGCGTGAAATTTTTTTAGTTCTCAGTATACTTTTAGGTTTTGTATTCATTTTGTCTTTAAGCACAATCTATGTTTCGGATGCGATAAAAAACAATAATGCTTGCGGGTGTGTTGTACCAATCCCTTACATGATACTAATTCTTTCTTCACTTGGCTTGTTTATTGGGTCACTCGCATCATATATCTTGATTTCCAAATTCTCACGTGAAAAAAAAGCAATTTCAAAAGACATAGAAATTACATTAAAATTTTTTTCACCTGACGAGCAGACAATCATGAGAGAATTGATAAAGAATAAAGATGGCTTGCCACAATCCATATTTGAAAAAGAAACAGGACTTCATAGAGTTAAGGTTCACCGGGTAATTGAAAAGTTATTAAGTAAAGGTCTTATTGAAAAAAGAACTGTTGGCAGAACCAATAAAATATCATTAAGTGAAGAACTAAAAAGCATCTTTCAACACTAATTATAAAATTTTATTTAATTCTTTCATCATCAAATTCGAATCAATTGTAGTTCTGAACATATGCCAAAAAACCTTTTGAAGCCAGGAAATCCAATCAAGATCAAGTAGTTCATATATGATTCTTATATCCTTTCGGAGTTCTCCTTCCCGATATTTACTTGTTGGCTCTTCGCTTTTAAACCTTGCAAAGTCATCATCAATCATAAACCCTCTTAAAGGCTGATTTGAATGCTTTATCTCTAAAAGCCCTTTATATTTTTCAAGCAAATGCTGAATTTTGCTAAGATTTTTTAAAGAGGCCATGTTTACTCTGCAAATAATTTTTATTGCGACTTTTCGCTTTAGAGTTTCTTCAAAAACATCTATTATTGATACATTATTTTCAATATTGTTTATGAATGAAATATTCCCTGAAAAACAATAGATTTGACTTTTTGCTCTACGAAATAAAGTTGTAATTCCTTGATTTGAAGAAGAATTCTCATTTAGTATTTGCGTAAATGCTTGTTTTTTATCATCATTTACGAACTTGAAAATCTCAAGGAAGTCAAAGTCTTCTTTTTTTCTGCCAGACATGATTTGTGTGAATAAAGTTGTTCTTATCTCATCAGACGTTATAGATTCTGAACTTCTAAAATAAACGATTTTCAAAGCTGCTTGTGAGCCTTTCCTGAAAGTCTTAATATCAATAAGTCCTGTTTTCTCTTTTGTTTGTTCTAAATAAGAATTTGTTGTAACCCAACTTCTTTTGATAAGCCTTGAAACATCCTGCACTGTTCTCGGTTCTTTCTTTACAAACTCAATAATTTCATTTACATTCTGTTCAGATAAAACCATGATTGGAAGAAATATAAACTGATTTATAAAACTATTTGATAAAAAAATAAAACTAAGATTTATTTAAATTAAAACACTATTATAATATAGTTCGAAGTATACCACAAAAAAGGGGCTTTAAAAAAGCCTCTAAATTTTTTGGAGAATTGTAGATTAATGCTATCCAACCTTGTCAAAACCGAAAAAGAAGGAAATAAGTTCATACTATTTAACAAAAGAGGAATGGTACTAGAATTAACAAAAAAAGAACATGAAACTTTCAAAAAACATGCTCATAAGAAAAGATTTCCAAAAGAACACAAACAATTCTTTGAAACACTCAGCGCATATGAAATGACTAACTTTGAAGATTATCAACCAAAAAGAATTCCAATCAAATATTCTCAAAAACTTCTCAATCATAATGATTCAACGCCTGTGTTTAAATCACCAATAATAGCACACTTAGGGATAACTTCTGCATGTAATATGAACTGCAAATACTGCTCAATTAGAACTCCCTATCACAAGCTAAAAGAATTATCCACAAATGAATGGAAGAAAATAATCAAAAAATTATGTGATTTGGGAGTGTTTCAAATAGGATTTACAGGAGGCGAACCAACCCTTCGAAAAGATATTGTAGAACTCGCAAAATTTGTTACAGCACAAAAAAGCACATTCAATTTAACAACAAACTGCTGGAAACTAGATGAAAAACTAATAGTAGAACTCAAAAATGTTGGTATGAAACAATGCCAAGTATCATTAGACTGCCACACACCAAAAATCAATGACAAACTACGAACAAAAGGCTCTGCAAAAAAAGTGTCTGAAGCAATAAAATTACTGCAAAAACATGAAATCATCGTTGGTATCGATTGTGTTGTTTCAAAAAACAACCTGACACACATACCTGAATTTGTTAAATGGCTCAACAAAATGAATGTGCAGTATTTGACAATTATCAAGATAAAACAAGGAGACTTGCCCATAAAAACATTCAAAAAATTGTTGCCAGGATATAATGAGTATAGCAAACTAATAGAACAATTATGCAATAGAGAAAATATTAATCCCTGCATAACTATTGATTGCGGATCTGTGAGCAATCTTCATTATACATTGAAAAATGAGGAAATAAAAAAGATTCCGGTCGCCGGTTGCCCTGCAGGTCACACCCTACTTTCAATATCACCAAACGGAGATATATTTCCTTGTGTGGCATTAAGTAAAGAGAAGCATAAGATAGGAAACGCATTACACGATGACTTGAAAAAAATCTGGGTTGAAAACAATACTTTGCGAGAACTTAGAGAGATAAAAAAAAGAGTGACCGGTAAATGCAAAACCTGTGATAGACTCAATCATTGTAGAGCCGGGTGCAGAGGAATTGTTGAGTCTCTCTACAATGATTTATGGGCAAGTGATATTACTTGTGAAAAAAATAAAAACATGATGGGAGGATGAAAAAATGGAAGTTAGAGCTGATAAGTTTTTGTCAGGGCATTACGCATATTTTTGTGAATTACCTGATAGAAAGTGTTTGGAAGATGTGGTTCAATGGGTAAAAACAGCCCCTTTTAAGCAGGAATACAAACCAACTGATAAAGAAATTTATCTTAAACCAAAATATCAAGCGTAAAGCTTTTGCTTGAATTATTTTTTTATTTTTTATTTTTTTGACGAAAAAAAGGTTATGATATGAAACGAAAACTAGTTGAAGTAGCATTTGAAGTAACTTATAAATGCAACTTGAGATGCTCACACTGCTACAACATAAAAAACCTTGCTAAAGACAAAGATGAGCTGAATACTGCTGAAGTGTTCTTAGCATTGCAAAAACTAAAAAAAGCGGGTGTTGAAAAGATAAAGTTTGGCGGTGGAGAGCCTCTTTTAAGACTTGACTTCTTTCAAATATATAATCATGCTAGAGAACTGGGTTTTGATGTAAACTTTTCAAGCAATGGATTGTTGATATTGCCAAATATGAAAAGAATAATTGATAATTATATTGACAAACTACAGATAAGTCTTGATAATGTCGATCAAAAACATGATTTGTTCAGAGGAAAAAAAGGCTTGTTTTCAATTGTTGAAGAATCAATAAAAGAACTGACAAAACACCATGTAAAAATAAACATTGCAACAACCCTGACAAATGATAATAAAGACGACTTAGAAGGGATATATTCATTTTGCAAAGAGAATAATGTTGCGCGTTGGAAAATAATGAAGTACATTCCGAAAGATTTATTTGATAATTTACTGATATCAAAAAAGGATTATGAGACTACAATAAATAAATTGCTTGAAATGAAGAATAACTATGCTGAGTCTCCAGAAATAATTGTTGCAAGAGAGTTTAATCTTATAAAAACTCCAAAGGATTATAATGATATGCAGTGTTTTGGGGGGAAATCTTTTTTCAGCCTTAAACCTAACGGTATGGTAACTCCTTGTTCATACATTGATAATATAGATTGTGGCAACATCAAAACTCTTAGTGTTGGTGAAATATGGAATAATCCAAAAATAGTTGAGTTTTCAGAAGATTGTTATGATAAGAATTGTTTATTTGGAGATAAGTGTTTTGGCGGATGTAAAGCCTTAAATTATAAACTTACAAATAATCCTGGTTGCGACCCTTATTGCTGGGTTAAAAAATCTTGAAAATAGTCATTCTAAATCACAGATAAATTTATTAAGAGATGAAAAAAATAAGTTTTTGTGGTTATAAATGGATGAATACATAGTAGTGGATATTGAAACAACAGGGCTTTCAAAATATATGCACAAAATAACAGAGATTGCAGCGGTAAAAGTTAATAAGGGAAAGGTTGTTGGTGAGTATCAGACACTTGTAAATCCTGGAGGACACATCCCATCATTTATAACAAGGCTTACAGGAATATCTGATGAAATGGTTAAAGACGCTCCAAAAATAAAAGAAGTTTTACCAGAATTCTTAGATTTTCTGGGTGAACATCCAATGGTTGCTCATAATGCCACATTTGATTTTGGATTCTTGAATTATAGTGCTGAAAGAATTCTTAAAACTATCATGAATAACAAAAAGGTTTGTACTAGAAGGCTGGCTTCAAGGATATTACCAGACTTGCCAAGCAAAAGATTATCTTCTATTTGCAAGCATTTCAAAGTGAAAAATAATCAGGCTCATAGAGCAATGTCCGATGTAAAAGCTACAAATGAGGTTTTTGTGAAATTCATCAAATCCTTAAAAAAAGCAGGCATCGAAGGTGATGAGGTTTACAAATTCTCAGTTTCTCCGCGTTACAAATGTGAACAATTAATGAAAAAACAAAAAACAAAATAATCTTTATAAAGAAATAGTTAGTGTATTTAAAAGTGCATAGGCTTCGTTTCTTGCAATTACTGCTTTAGGATTTGGATAGTATCTTGCAAGCAGTTCTTCATCGTTCTTGAAAGGCTTTGATTCTGTTCCAATCTTCATCTTTGTTGTTCGTTTATTTGTCGAATCAATATCATGTGCTTCAATATTTAACATGTCAAACGATATTAAATTGAATATTCCGTCGTGTAATCCTGCATTATTAAGCAGTATGTTAAAGCCATTGTTAATCATGAATTGACTGTGTGGCCAGTGATTATGTGACTGCACAAAAACCCTTCGTAATACGTTTGGTGGTATGTTGTGCATGAATTCTCTTAAACTTTTTGATGCAGTATTAAACTCTCCTGTAGTATGATTATATTTTCCTTGTGTGTGATTATAAATTATTATGTTTGAAACTTTACTTAGATGAGTTTTCGCTTTTTCGATTAGTTCTTTTGTTTTTTCTTCTTGTTTTTGTGAAAAAAAATCTTGTCCCTCTGTTGCGTGGCTTTCGCCAGGAATACCTACGATGAGCGTGTCTTCGTCAACATAAACATCATTTCTTATATATTTGAAGTTACCTTCTTGCTCTAATTTTTGTAGTTTTGACTCGAATAGCTCAAATATTATGTTTAATTCTTTTTTATCAATTGATTTAATAATGTTAGGGTCACACCCTGTAAGAAATGGTATTTCTTCCAAGACTAAGAAGTGAAGCGGTGATTCGTGGTTTCCCATGTTAAAAATTGTTTTTTTCAGCTTTGAAAATTCGAAAATCCTGTCATACGCCCATTCATATCTCTCTTCAACATATTCCTTGATCATATCAGCAGTTATGCTTCCTGTTCGTTTGAATTCATTGTAAAACTTTGGTGCTGCAGCTTTTAAATAATTATCAAGCTCCTCTGTAGACAGGTCTTTTCCTTTGTGAAGACTGCTTTTATCCATTGAAAAAATCCCTAATAAGTCGCCATTTATCACAATTGCATCAACATCTGTGTGTTGTTTCAAAACCTCGTTCAAATATGACTGTATTTTTTCAATACAACAAGGTGCATGAGTATCTGATATTATTATGTGTTTCAAGTTATTTCACCTAGTTGATGTGAGATTTTTTGAATAAAAAAGGATAAGAATAAAAAAGTTAATTTTTTAGACGATTACTTAACTCGGCACTCGTGACACGCATTTTGTCAACATGATTATAGAATGCTCCGAAAAGAAGATTAATTTTAGTAAGACTATTTTGTAATTTGATTTCAATACTTGTGTCATAAGTTATTGGTATTTCTCTGTCTACAAATAGACAGATTATATCTGCTTCATTCATTGGTTTGTATTCAGGTTTCTTTAGTCTTTCTGAGATTTGACACATATTCATAGCATTTGTCGCTAACTTTTTCATTAGATCAGATGTAGATCCTTGCACATATAATTCTTGTTCTTCTGGGTTCATTTTTGTTTACCTCGTTTTTTTGATATGTTTTTTTTATTCATATAATCAAACCAATATATAAATGTTTCGGTTTTTTACAACTCATAAGTAATAACAAATAAACAAAACATTTAAATAGTAAAGTGAGCTTTACGTAAAGTAAACTTTACAGAAAAATGACGCTATCGACCAATAAATTAAAAGAATATCGGCAAAAAAAAGGTTTAAGTCAAGAAGCATTAGCAGAAAAAGTCAATGTAACCCGACAAACCATAATATCAATAGAAAGCGGAAGATATATGTCGAGCTTAGAATTAGCTCTGAAATTTGCAAAAGAATTCAAATGTAAAGTTGAAGACCTATTTAATATTTGAAGAGAACAAAAAGTACTAACGAGGTGAATACAATGATTGGAAAACCAGAATGGTTCACATACAGAATATTTGGCTGGGGACTAAGACCCAAAACCTGGCAAGGATGGTTATATGTGGTGATAATAATGGCATTATGCGGCCTTATATCTCTGTTACCAGCACCAGACAACATTAAATCATGGTTATTTGGAGCAGTCATCACAATATTCATAATAGATGTATTAATTATCATGACAAAACTTTCCAAAGTACATGATGAAAGAGAAAACAAACATCAACTAATCATTGAAAGAAACGCATCGTTTACAGCAGTTGTGGCAATAGTTGCTATAATGCTGTTTCAAGTATATCAAAATCGTTTTTTAGACTTAGAAATGCCTTTTGATAAGTCTTTATTGATAGTTCTAATTGTGATGGTTGTAATGAAAGGCATATCAACGATTTATGTCAATAAAAAGATGTGAAATATTCAAAAAGATTTATAAATAGAAGCAGATTTTTAAAAAATACTCAAAAAGATATGTGATAATCATGGCAAATAAATCAAGAGGATTGAACGCAGCAAAAAAGCTACAAAAGAGACGAAAAAAGAGTCGATACGCAGACAAACGGTTTATGAAAAAAACATTTAACCTAAAACAAAAATCAGATCCTTTAGGTGGCACATCACAAGCATCAGGAATAGTTCTAGAAAAAGTACAACTTGAAGCAAAACAACCAAACTCGGCAATGAGAAAATGTGTTAGAGTACAGCTGATAAAAAACGGAAAACAAGTAACTGCTTTTTGCCCTGGCGACGGCGCAACAAAACTAATCGATGAGCATGATGAAGTTATGATTGAGTGCATTGGTGGAAAAATGGGTCGTTCAAAAGGAGACATTCCTGGAGTTCGATGGCAAGTTATAAAAGTCAACGACCAGTCATTAAACGCATTATTACATGGAAGACTTGAAAAAGCAAGAAAGTAAAGAGTCTTTTTCTTTTACATTTTTATTCGTTTTCCTGTCTGAAGTATAGTTTTATATATGACGAAGTATTACCTTTATATAAAATCATGACAATAAAATCAGATAAGAACATAAAAGTTCTTCTTGTTGAAGATCAGTATCATATACAAAATTCTTTAGAGAAATTAATCTTAAAAGAAAATTTTCAATGTAAAAGTATTGCAACAGGTGATGAATCTATCAAAATCTTTGAAGAAAACCATCCAGATATTATTTTCATGGACATTCAACTGCCAAAAATGAATGGTTTTCAAGCTACAGAAAAAATATTATCAAAAAATCCTTTCAAAATTCCGGTCTTCCAAAAAATATCTTGCAAAGAAAAAAGTTATTTGGAGGTCGAGCAACATTTGGGGATAGTTTTAAACTTCTTGAAGATATAAGTAAAAATAAAAAAATAACTCCCAAATATAAAGAAATTTTTAAGAATAGAAAAAGCTCAATGTTTATTTATGATGTATTTAGAGAAACATTTATTGAAAATAACTGTAAAATCTGCAAGAATGTAATCTAATCGTCAGCACCACGTTCATTGATAAACCAGTTGTAAAATTTTGACAGATAATCATTTTCTGAAATAACATCCTGATATTTTTTCCATTCTTCATCGTTTAATTCGGATAATGCTCGACCAGGATAAATTTCATGACCATAAATATTCATAAGATTGCCCCACCCTCTACAATTTCCTTCTGCGATTTTTGTAACAATAAAACCTTCTTCTTTTTCTTTGAATGTCTTGACACTTCCCTTTTCATCAATATATATTAAAACTGAAATAAATGAAGCTTTGCGATTTGTATTGTTTTTCATCAATTTCATTAATCCTTTAACACCTATAGTTTTATGCATAAATTCTATGAATGTTGCTGGAAAGCCATTCAATGCTTCAATATAAAACCCTCTATCTTCAACCATAACAGGTTTTTTTAAAATGTTAAATGCTTTTTTTGCTTTAGCAATTGCCACATTACGAACTTCTAAATCTCTACTTTCAGGAAGATCAATTTTACGTTGTTCTAATTCTATACCTATAGATTTAAGTCGTTCTCTTGCCCAAACATATTTCGATTTGTTTGAAGTTACAAAAAACAATTTCATAATTACACCATCAAATTATACAAATTAATTAATAATATACCTGTATTACTTAAATAGTTTTTTAATTTTAAATGTCTTTTACTATTTTTCATATTCATAACTCGATTAACTCATTTATTAAATTTTATATATAGAGCACTAAATTATAAATAATGTGCCCTGAGTGAAAAAAATAAGTTCTCCTCAACAGAATTTTTAATTTTGAAATTCAAAATGGATTGCTCAAACACATTTTGTTTTTGAGACAACAAAGAATCCAAAAGAATTTTTGTGTGTTAAACCTTGACCTGAGTTTGCAAAAACCTCTGCTTTTTGTTAATAATCTAATTAATAATTGAAAAAAACAGAACTTATTTATACTAAATCAATTATATAAATATACTATGGTGGAGAACAAAAACAATTTAGAGGTTAAAATATCTGAAGAAATATCGGGATATTCAGAAGACAAGAATAAGCCTTATAATATTCAAAGAAGAGAGTTCTTAAAAAAAATGGTTTTGGGTATTTTTGTAGTTCCTACAATTCAATCATTTCAGTTTTTACAATCCGATAATAATAGAACTTGGTGGACTGGTCATCATCATGGAGGGGAGACTTACCCCGGACATTATCCGCCTTTACCCCCGCCCAAGCCTAAAGATTACAATCCATAATACTATATATCAATGCCTATTTTCTTTTTTCATAAAATTCTGGGTAGAATTTTTCTAAACAATCAGGGCACATGCCATGCGAGAAATTTACGTTAGGTAAACGTTCCATAATATATTGTTCAGGATTAACCCATGGGTGGCTTTCTTTATCTTCATCACGAATTTTTTTGCAACCAGCACAGATAGGTATTAAACCATCAAGTCCTTTTATTTCATCAAGTTCATTCTGCATTGCGTTAAACCTTTCTTTTTGCTCTGTGATATCCATAATTATTGCTTGGGCACCTTTATATTCTCCATTATCACCAAAAATCGAACTGGCTGTAACACTTACATCTTTATATTTGCCATCTTTTCCAATCATTATTGTTTCATATTTACTTGAATCTCTTTTTTTTCTAAAATTAGTTTGCTCCAAAATTTTTTTGTATTCTTCTTTAGGTATAAGGTCTTTTAGATTCATTTCAATTAATTCTTCTGCAGAGTAACCCAAGAGTTTGCATAGAGCAGGATTAGCATAGGTGTAATTCTCATTTTCATCAACTATACCTAACCCTTCTTCTATCTTTTCAACTAATGAACGGTATTTTTCTTCAGATTCTTTTAAAGCTTCATCTGCTTCTTTTTTTTCAATAACTTTTCCAAATCTCTTTGCAAATGCAAAAACAAGTTTTTGTTCTTCTTCCAAAAGAGGCAATTCTTTGAGATAACAAACTGTAAGTTTACCCCTCTGCACTCCATCAACTAATATTGGTGCAATAAAGTTATATGGAATGTTTCCTGGTTTGTGTTCATGACAGGAAATATATTCTTTTCCATCAAGTTGAAATCCTATATGAACTTCATCTGAAAAATTCATGCTTGGAGAAACAATCTCTTTTGCAAATCTTATTATTAATTCATCCAGCGTTGAAACTTTTTCAATTAGATTACTCAAACCAAACAACCCATTAAGTTCCTTAACTCTTTCTCTCAAACTGTCTTCTGTTTTCTTGCGTTCTGTGATGTCTTTTGCAACACCCACTGAACCTATAATTTTTCCTGATGCATTATTAATTGGTGCTGTCGATAAATAGATTGAAAACTCTGTTCCGTCTTTTTTCACGTTTTTAATCTCTCCTTCCCATCCACCATCAATCATTGTTTTAGGAATTATACCGTTAATTTTACCAGCAAATATTTTTTTTGGAGTTTGAGGTCTGACAATATTGATGTGTTGACCTATAAGTTCTTCTTTTTCATAGCCATACATTTTTAGAAAAGAGCCATTCACAAAAGTTATTTTGTCATTTGCATCAGTAAAACATATCGCATCAATCAGGTTTTCTATAGCAGAATGACTCATTTCCAACGTAGTTATCTTATATTGCAACTCTTTCGTCCTTTTTTTCACTAGTTTTTCTAGTGTATTTTGATATCTTATATTTTCTTCTAATGGGCTTTCTGTCAATGTTTAGAAAAGAATATTTAATACTTTTAAAAAGATTGTCTAAAATAAACTTAAAATTATTATTCTTTGCTAAGAATAACTTTTTCTTCAGAACTCAAATGTCATTCTGCGTTTGCGTTTAGTGTGTTAGAATATCTTTTTTTTGAAGTGTTAAACATATCAAAAAATGTTGTTTTCAATCTCTTTTTTAGCCTGTTTGTTTTAGGTGTTTGTTTTATTTCTTGTCTTTTAGCCAAAAATTCAAAGCCTTCATCATAGACTTTTCTTAATTCATATAACGCTTCTGTTTTAAGAGTGAATGTTTCGCGATTCTCTTCGACTTTCTTTTTCAAATAATTACTTTTTGAAACTTTCTTTATCAAGTATTTTATTGTGTCTAAATCATGCAATGAAATTTCTTCTAGTTTCACTTCAGATAATTCTTCTTTGATGTATTCAAGTTTGTTTTTCCAAAAATACATAGATTTTGTTTCACCGTTTGTTTCTTCAATGGATTTTAGGTCACCATCAATTATTTTTTTTAAATCGCTAATATTTGAGGATTCTTCTTTAATGATTTTTTCATCCAATCCATAAACTTTAGAGAAAGAATCATCCCTGTAATCCAACAGATTATCATATAACTCATTAATTGTTTCTTTGCTGAGTTTTTCTTTTTGTATGAGTTTTTTGACATAAGCATTATTTTTGTGTAAAGAAAGGTCTAAGAGTTCATCATTTAAATCTTCAACAATTGACCTTGTAACTGTCAATTTATTATGTTGTTTATACCGTTTTATTTCTTCAATACAATCATTTGCAACAGAATATCTTTCCTGCAGTGTTACAAAATATTTTTTGTAGCCAAAAATGTTTTCTTTCAGACCGTTAAATAGTGGCTTTATAAGTTCATAATTATTTTGAGCTGGAAAATCTGCTTCGTATAAGTCATTTATATTTTGTTCTAGTGCGCTTTCAATCATTGTCCAAAACAGAATGTTCAATACTTTTAAAAATCTTATCTAAAATAAAAATTTAATCATTTCTTTTAATCATTTCTTTTGGGGTTTCTTTATCTTGGCGATAAAGAAGCCTTCGGTGTCATTGTCAAAGGGATATATTCGAAGACATTTTTCTGCTTCAGGTCGAATCTTTAGGTCATCGAAAGAAGTTATTGCTTTACTTCGGTTTATGTTTAATTTTATATCTTCCAAAGATGCATCAGGGTATCTATTTAAAAGCCAAGAGACTAGAGCTTCATTTTCTTCAGGTTCTTGTGTACAAGTGCTGTAAACCATTACCCCTCCTGGTTTTAAAGCCATGAATGCTGCTTCGACCAATCCTTTTTGTATTCCGGCCATTTTTCGAACAAGATGAGGACTCCACATCTGCAAGGTTTTTAGTGAACGCCTAATTGTTCCTGTTCCACTGCAAGGCGCATCTACGAGGATTTTGTCAAACGCCATTTTTTTAAACCAGTGGCCTTGTTGGTGTGTTACAATGCAGTTTGAAACTCCGCATCGCTGTGTGTTCAAACCAAGGGCTTTAAGTCTTTTCCCTTGATTATCATTTGAAACCAATAATCCTTCATTTTTCATGTACTGAGCAATTTGTGTTGTTTTACTGCCTGGTGCAGCGCACATATCTAAAACTACATCTCCTGGTTTTGGATTTAAAACAATCGCAGGAATCATGCTTGCTGCGTCCTGAACATATATTTGCCCTAGTTGATGCTCAGGAATATTTCCTATGTCAAATCGTTTTTCATTTTTATACTCAACCCAAAATCCTTCTTTGCACCAGGGTACTTGTTTAAGGTTCCAATTTACTGATAACTTTTTTTTTACATCAGAAATTTTTGCTTTTAGTGTGTTTATACGAATACTTTTTTTTATGTATGCTAAAGAATAATCCATGAATTTATCGTAATCTTTTCCAAGAAGTTTTTTATAACGCTCTATAAACGCGTCTTTTATTAATATTTTTTCTCTTCCAGGTATTGGTTCAAGCATGATTTCTTGATAGAAAACGTAGTTGTTTTTAAAGGTTAGTAATTTGACCTTATTGATGTAAATTACGGATTATTTTTGGTTCTTGATTCAAGAAAAGCAAAGGGTTTTTTTCAATTCCACCTATCTGACATTCAAAATGCAGGTGCGGATAGCCGTATTGTTCATCGTACATGGGAATGTTTCCTGTTGTCCCTACGCTTCCGATTCTATCATTGATTGTAAGGTATAGTTCTCCTTTGAGTTGTTTTTCTTTTAATGCTCGAAAATATTCGTCGTTTTGTAAGTGTCCATAAATAGTTGTTGTTTTACCATCATGCCATAATATAACTATGTTTCCGTATCCGCCTTCATCTTCATCAACATGTTTAATGTATCCTTCAGCCGCAGGGTATACGGGAGTTCCAATTTTCGCCCTTAGGTCTGTTGGGTTAATGTTATATAAGTCAATACCTGTGTGTGTTGCCTCAGATCCGTTTTTCCTGGTTCTTTTTGTTCCGAAGTCTCCGATTTCTTTCATCATAGGGTCTTTGATTGGTGATTGAAACTTATATGATAATTGTTTGAATTGGATTTTTTGATAATTTTGATTTATTTGATATTGTTTTTTGACTAATGACTGAACAATTTTGTTCAGAGAGTGATATTTCATAGCAATCGACTCATTCCAGTTCTGAGCAACAATTTGTTTGTACGCGAATAACCCCTCATAATCCCCTATTAAGAAAAACAGCATTTGATTAACACTTATTGCACCTTTATCTTTTGCGATTCTCATGTTTGTCAAAGCAAGTCTTATGTTTAGTTCTTCTTCCAGTTCCATTTTACGATTCATTAAAAACACTAATTCATTCATTCTTCGTTTAGAAATTTCAATATTAGACAGTTGGTAGATTATATAATCTGAGAGTTCTTCTGTGGACTTGAAGCAAACATTGGATTTCGAACAGATCTTTCTTATTGTTTTTTTAGTTTTTCCGGTTATATCTTGGTTTAATAATGTTGATATTTTGTTCTCATATAACTTTTTTTCTTGCAAAATCTCTATTATGCGGGGGTTTTCATAAGGTGGGCGAGTCATGTACTGATTCGTTGTTTTTTCTATCAGTAATTCTTCCAATGTTTTTGTAGAATCCCTAACAAGAGATCTTTTTATGCCTGATAAGTCTTCTGATAAGAAATCTCTTTCTTTGATAATTGTAAACAGAATCCTTTCTTCTGAAATTGTAAGATTATTTTTTTCACCCCAATAATCATTGTTGTATTGATGTATCATGCAAGCAACTTTTAGTTCTTGTTCAGAAAATGTTGCGTCTTTATTTAGAATAAGATTTTCAAAGTCATAATCTGCAAATGTGTTTTCGGAATTTTTTATTATTGGTTCTATAAGTTCGGATGGGTTAGAACAAACTTCTTCTACAGCTTGTTTGGAAATGAAATTGTAGCGCCAATTATACCTTACAGCACTGCTAATTTCTTTTCGTTCAAAAGCAACAGTTGTTAAAAGTGCTCCTGTCAAAAGAGCGATTATTGATGTTTTGAACAACTCTTTTCTTCTTTTATTTCTATAATCTTGGGTTCGAGCGACTTTTTGTTCTTGTTTTTTCAGAAATTTATGAACTCGTAAATCTGATTTTGACCAATAGTTTTTATTTGTTTTAGACAATTAAACACCCTATAAATCAAGGAAATCATAAATATAAAAATGTTTCTATTTTAAAGTAGATATGATTTTTGTCATTTTTCAATCAAAATTTTTGATGATTTTACTAAAGGAAATTAAAAATTAGACTAATAATAATTTCCTTTAGACAATAGAATGTGAAAAGCAATCCAATAACTATCGTCATATTCTATTTATTAAAAAGGTTTATATATTAATAGCTAATATTGTTATTTATCATAATAATTTAGGTGCAAAAAAGAAATGCTTATTTGGCAAATAATAACACTAATCATGCTTTTGATTCTATCAGGCTTTTTCTCCGGAGTAGAAATCGCTCTCGTATCTGTTTCAAAACTTAAAGTCAGACATTTCTTAAAACAAAAAAAGAAAGGTGCAGAAGCACTTTCAAAATTAAAAAACAAGCCCAGAAGAATGATTATCACTATTCTCATAGGAAATAACGTGGTAAACATTTCGGCTAGTGTTCTTGCAACAATCATTGCGACAGACTTGTTTGGTTCTAAAGGTATAGGTATTGCTGTTGGAGTTATGACTTTACTAATACTCATATTTGGAGAGATAATTCCTAAAGCTTATGCTAGTACTTATTTTGAAAGCGTTTCATTAAAAGTTTCAAAGCCACTTTTGATTTTTCAAAAGATTCTGTTTCCAATAGTTATTGTATTAGAATGGTTGACAAACAAAACATTAAGATTGTTTGGAAAAACTTCCGGTAAGAAGTTTGTTTTAACAGAAGAAGAATTAAAAACTGCTTTTGATATAACTGCTGAACAAAATGTGATTGAGAAGCAGGAAAAAAAACTTTTAACAAATGTTTTGAAATTCAATGATATAACTGCGAAAGAAGTGATGACTCGAAGAAAAAAAGTTTTCGCTCTTAACGCAAATATGACAGTAAAAGAAGTTTTGGCTTTCGTTGCACAATGTCCTTATTCAAGAATTCCTTTGTATTTGGGTTCACTTGATAAGATTATCGCAGTAATCCATTTCAAAGACATATTAGAAGCAATTCATAATAAAGATTATGACGCAAGACTGCGAGATATAGGTGTTAAACCATTGTTTATAAATGAAAATGTCATAATCGATGACTTGTTCAAGATATTTCAAGAGCGCCACACCCATATGGCTGTAGTAATCAATAAAAAAAAGCGAATTACAGGCATTGTTACAATTGAAGACCTTATAGAAGAGATTGTGGGGGAAATAATTGACGAGTTCGATGTTACGCCTAGTAAACTGATGAGAATAGATAAAAACACTATCCTTGTGGATGGTGAAACACCACCGAACTATATTAATTCTTTTTTTCAAATGAGCATTCCTGAAAAATTTGCAACTTTAAGTGATTATTTAATTCATAAATACAAACAACTGCCTCCGAGAGGAAAAGAATTAAAGATTGGTAAACATTTGTTCTTTATTGAAGAGATTGGCGAAGAATTCATTGAAAGAGTCAGAATTAAGAAGTTAAAGTAATTTTACCATGTATGGACCTTCTTTTTTATAACCAAATTTTTGATAGTAACTACGAACTCCAACACCACTTATAATAACAATTTTTTCTCTTTTCTCTTTTCTCGCTATTTCTTCAGCTTTGGATAATAATTTTGCACCAAATCCTTTATGTTGAACATCTCCAGATTTACCGAGTCCAGTTGCTGCACCATAGATGTGTAATTCTCTTATAATTCCTGTCTTGAGTGTTATTTCTGGTCTAAGACTTTGATTTGGAAGTCTGAGTCTGCAAAAGCCTAAAAGATAATCTTTTTCATCAACAAGAGATATAAAATATTCTTTTCCTTGCGAAGCCTTGTACTTGATAATCTCAAATTTCATCTTTCCTTTAATTTCTCTGTCTTTTATTTCACGACACCTTATACAAAAGCATTTTTGTTTATTTTCTAATAATTTTTTATCTATGTATTGTCTGAGATTTGTTCTGTCAACACCTGCTATCGTCATTTTTGTAGGTATGTCTCTTTGCACTCGCATCACTCTGCAGTATTTTGGAATATATTTCTTTGATTTGGTTATTATTTCGGCTGCCTCATCAGTTGTTATTGGCGTATATTTTTTGTCTTTAAACTCATCGTATAGTTTTGTTCCTTTGAGAACCATTGTTGGATATATCTTTAGCATGTCTGGTTGGTAATCAGGATTTTTGAAGAGTTCTTTCATGATGTTTACATCTTTTTTGTTACTGGAGCCTGGCAGTCCAGGCATCATATGAAAATTTAGTTTAAATCCGAGATCTTTAAGGGTCTTTATTGATTTAATCGCTGTTTTTTCATCATATCCGCGATTGATTCTTTTTAAAATAGCGTCATCGGTTGTTTGTATGCCTAGTTCTATTCTTGTACAACCAAATTCGAGCAGTTCATTTCCATGTTCTAGAAGTCCATAGTCTGGTCTTGTTTCAACGGTTAAGCCTACACATCTTACTTGTGCTTTTTCATTTATTTCTTGTTCTTTTTTTAGGCTTTTTTTATTTTCTATTTTTAATTTTAGAACCCTTGTCATTATTCTTTCTTCTCGATTCTTGTCATTCACAGTTCCTGGCAGTTCAAAAAATTCTCTGAATTTTTTTAGATTTAATTCACTGCCCTTGTAGAAGTTCTTAGAAAAATCATTTAATGCTTTGAATATATTTGTAACTGTTTCTTCTTGATAATCTTTTGGAAATGATGGAAATGTTCCGCCCATGATTATCACTTCTGCTTTTTCAGGGTTTTGACCAAGAACAATGTATTGTTCGAGTCTGTTAAATATTATTCTGTATGCATCGTAGTTGTTTCTCATCCCTCTCATGGTTGATGGCTCTCTGCCTGTGTATGATTGAGGTACGTTTCCGAACTCGCTGTCAACACCACCTGGACAATATGTGCATTTTCCGTGTGGACAAGGATACGGCCTTGTCATTACTGCAAGTACTGCAACTCCGCTGATGGTTCTTGTTGGTTTTGTTTGCAGGTATTTCTTTAAGAAATCCATATCTTTTTGTTTGCAGTTGCATAAAACTTCTATATTTGTTGGGATTTTTTTAATTTTATATTTAGAGCATAATTCAATTTTTTTGTTGTTTATTTGTTTCTTTGTAGGCTTTTCTTTTTTTACGAATCTTATTAGTTCTACAAAGTATTTTTCTTCTTTCATGAATTTTTAGAAATAGTATTAGTTTAAAAAAGTTTGTTGACAAGCGAGTCTAAATTTGCAAGGGCAATACCTGCTTTTTGGTGACATTCCATGACATAAAAGCCTTCATTATGATTAAAAACATTTTCTTTTAGTTTAATATACTCCCCTATTTTTGCTAGTATTTCGTTAAAGCAATCTTTAATTTCAGCGTGTGTTTCTTTCACATCAGCAGCATTTTTTGTCATTTTATAAATTTTAGGAGTTATGTCATTTTTCCATTCATCTATGAACTTATCCATTTCACCATCTGGACAGAAAAGCCTAATCATTTTTTCTTGCATAATTTCATTTCTTGCAGGAATAATAAATTCTGTGTTTGCAATGTTATCTATTATCGGTTCCAGATATTCTTTTTCTACAAAGAGGTATCTTGCTGTCAGGATGTCTCTATGTTTTACTGGTGATGCGAATTTATTATCATTGTTCCAGAAAGGAAACTCATCAATATAGACTAAATTACCGGTATTGCTTATACCATAAATAGAGTATTTGCATATATCGTCATGAACATCTGGGTGTTCAGACATTTGTGCATAGTCAACTTCTAAGAATAATGATTCAATATTTTCTTCTGTTAATTGTTGTTTTATGCGCGGAATATTGAATATATCCTGCATTGTAAAATCTCTCATAACTGCTTTACGAGCGATTTTTTTTGAGAAGCCACTTCTTGGTTCAATAATAATGTTGGTCATTTATCACTGATGTGTAACAACATCTATTTAAATGTTTCGATTTTTTTAGAAAAATCAAATTTCAACATGATAATGTTGTATGTTTCGATTTTTTTAGAAAAATCAAATTTCAACATGATAATGTTGTATGTTTCGATTTTCAAAATGAAAAAATTTATAAATAACGAAGTATGATGATATCATATAATTCAAGAGGGGATATAAATGACTTGGAAAATAGGTTCGGAAGGAGTCCTATATGAAGATTGCGAAGAAGAGGAAGAATAAATACGAAACCTAATAAAATCAATAACAAACAAATTCTAAACAGATGAAACTACGGTCCTTAATCTTGATTTTTTAACTAAACGAAAAACCAACTTCTTTAACTCATCATACACGAAAATCAATAAAGCAACACCAACAACAATCAACCAATCAAAGAAAGCAAGAGATGACGTATTGAAGATACGTTGTAAAAAAGGAATATAAACAACCAACAATTGAAAAACCAAAGATAATCCAATAGCACCAATAAGTTTTATATTTGAAAAAAAACCTAGCTGAAAAAGAGACTTCTTCTCAGCTCGACAATTAAAAACATTAACCATTTGAAACATCATAAGTAAACAAAAAGCCATAGTGCCAGCTCTAGCAAGATCACTTTTATTAAAAGCAAAAATAAGAATCACACCAATACTAATTAAAATACCTGTAACAAGCCAATCAAAAAAAGATTTTTTATTCATCATCCGCTCAGAAGACTTACGAGGAGGCCTTTGCATAATATCTGATTCAGGAGGCTCAACACCTAAAGCAAGAGCCGGTAAAACATCAGTAACGAGATTAATCCAAAGAATCTGAATTGCAGAAATCATCAAAAAACCAGGAAAAAAGAGCATACTAAGAATGACAGTTGAAAGCTCACCAAGATTAGAAGAAAAAATATAACGTAAAAATTTTTTAATATCATCATAAATAGAACGACCCTCATAAACTGCAGAAACAATTGTTGCAAAAGAATCATCCAGTAAAACCATATCAGAAGCCTCTTTGGAAACATCAGTACCGGTAATGCCCATAGCAACACCAATATCTGCACGTTTCAAAGCAGGAGCATCATTAACACCATCACCAGTAACTGCAACAACCTCTCCTTTATCACGAAACAAGGAAACAATCCTTAACTTATGCTCAGGACTAACTCTAGCAAAAATAACATTATTATCAAGCTCTTTCTTTAAATTATTATCCGATATATTATTCAACTCAATACCTGTAATAACCTTAGTGTCAGAATTAGCAATACCAAGTTTTTCAGCAATAGCCTTAGCAGTAATACCAAAATCACCAGTTATAACAATTATTCTAATACCTGCTTGTTTACAAATCTTAACAGCATCAGCAACTTCCGGACGAGGAGGATCAATCATACCAACAAGCCCTAAAAAAATAAGATTATTCTCAACAGCAGAAAACTCCTGCCAGCCAGAACAATCTCTATAAGCAAAACCTAAAACCCTAAGAGCATTACCAGCCATTTTAATATTTTGATTAGAAATCTTATCTCGCATTTCAGAACTCATATCAACTATTTCACCATTAATATTTATTTTCGAACAGTTAGATAAAATAAAATCTGGTGCACCCTTAACAAAAGCAGTTTTTTGTTCAGCAGATTCATTAATAGTAGTCATCATTTTTCGGGATGAATCAAAAGGAATTTCAAAAATACGTTTATAAGAATCTCTTAAAGAGTCAACATTCAAACCTTTTTTTAAAGCTGCAACAACCAAAGCACCCTCAGTTGGATCACCCAAAACTTTCCAAACATCATCATCCGACCTATTAAGACTGGAATCATTACACAAAACCGATGCCTGCAATAAATAAGAAAGATTATGTGACTCTGAAGAAAAATCACCTTCAGGAATATAACCAGAACCCGCAACTGAAATAACAGTATCATCAACAAAAACTTCAGTCACAGTCATCTCATTCTTAGTAATTGTTCCTGTCTTATCAGAACAAATAACTGTTGTACTGCCTAAAGTTTCAACCGAAGCAAGCTTTCGAATAATAGCTTTCTTTTTAGCCATACGCTGAACACCAAGCGCAAGAGCAATAGTAACAGTTGCAGGAAGACCCTCAGGAACTGCGGCAACAGCTAAAGATACAGCAAACATAAACATCTCAAATAAACCATTACCGCTAATTAATCCAAATAAAAATATCAATAAACAAGTAACAAGAGTTGCCTTAGCAATAAACTTACCAACATTGAAAAGTTCTTTTTTAAGAGGACTTTTTTCTTCTTCAATATTAGCAGTAAGACCTGCAATTTTTCCAAACTCAGTTTTCATGCCTGTATTAACAACAATCGCCCTACCTCGACCATGAGTAACTGCAGTCCCCATAAAAACCATGTTATCCATATCAGCAGGTGAAATATAAACACCTTCAATAGCATCAACCGACTTATGTTGAGGAGTACTCTCTCCTGTAAGAATAGCTTCATCACATCTTAATTCAGCAACATCAAAAACCCTTGCATCAGCAGGAATCTTAGCACCCTCCTCAAGAACAATAATATCACCCGGAACCAAATCACCAACAGAAATTTCCTTTTTTTGACCACCCCTCATAACAACAGCAACAGGATGAATCATTGCTTTTAAAGCTTCAAGAGCCCTCTCAGCCTTGAACTCCTGAAAAAAACCAATAAAAGCATTAAGAACGACAATGAACAAAATTACCGAACCATCAGTATATTCCCCAAGAAAAAAAGAAATAACCGCAGCTATTATTAATATAATAACAAGCATATCAGTAAATTGCATTAAAAACTTATGAAAAAGAGATTCTTTTTTTTTCTCAACAAGAATATTATGACCAAACTTTTTTAAACGTTCTTCAACCTCTGAATTTGACAATCCTTGTTCAGATGTTTTAAGAAGTTCAAAAACTTCATTCACCCCCTTCCCACAAAAATCCATAATTATTTTTTAACAACAAATAATATTTAAATTTTGTTTTTTTATTTAAAAGTGAAAAATCTGCTGTGTCGGATAATTCTTTGTAATAATTCTTCTAAAAACTTGTTTTTTGATTATTTTTGGTTGGAAAAATTGTTTTTGCATGGCTTTAGCTATGCATTCATTCTTTTTTTTGCGTATTTTTTCATTTGTTCGTTGTTT
>JAHIUF010000077.1 GCA_018817005.1 Nanobdellota archaeon | reverse complement strand
CACGACGATGAATTAATTTAGAAACTCAAAATTAGTTGACAAAAACAAGTTTTGAAAAAAAGTTGTATAATCAACCACATTTAAAAAGAAACTAAAAATTTCACAAAATAAAAAGTGTCAACTAATTTCGGACTTATTCAATTTTATTTGTGTTTGCATAAAAAAAACAGCATTATATCCTTTAAAATATATTTTACAATACAACTATATGCTACAGCCTCATAGGAACACCAGATGAGAAACCATTCGAACTTGGATTAAATAATGGTTTTGTAAGCATAAGAGCAACTAGACCTATTATTAGAAGATAAAATTATTTTTTCCCATATAAATTCTTTTTATTTTTTTACTTTTTCTTTTAGAAATCAGTAAGTTTTTTCTCGACAATTGTTGTGTTTCCACCTTTTCCTGTACTCTTTGTGGTCTTTATGAATTTGTTCTCTGATAATTTTTCAATCTTTCTTTGAAAAGTCTTATAGCCGGATTTGCCGCCTTTTTTTTGATAAAGCTCGTACAAATCACCTATTTTTGTTCCTGAATGCTCTTTTATAATCTCATATATGAACTTTGTATCTTCTTCAAGAGCATCACTGTTTTTTATCGTGAACGTGTCAAGTTTTGAAATTGCTTTAATCACATCTTCGACCCCAATTTTTCTCTTAGAACTTTCTTCTGCAATATAAGCGGATTCTTTCAATAAAAAAATGCCTGTTCTGACATCACCAATTTCGCCTGCTTTTTTTGCAATGATATCAAAAGCTTCATCATCTAAAACCCCTGATGGAAACGCATAAGAAAGCCTATCTTTAAGAATAGACTTTGTTTCTATAGCATTGTATTTCTTAAATTCAATTTGTTCAGGAGTAAGTCTTGAACGCACACGTTCATCAAGGTCTATAAGCCAAGAATGATAATTAGTAATAAGTATAAGGGTTTTTTTGTAAACTTGTTCTAAAATATTATATAAGAAATCTGTGTCTTCAACCTTGTCGATTTCGTCAAAAACAAATACTGCTGCAGACTCATTAACTATTCTTGCAATCACCTGAAATAACTCTGTAGTATTCTTATTCTGAACAAATTTAAAACCTATCTGATTACAAATATCAACTGCGACCTTATAACTAGTATTTTTTTGCCAACAATTGATATAAACAATTTTTATTTCATCAGAAGTATCTTCTAATTCTCTTAAAACATGTCTTACAGCAACAGTTTTACCAACACCTGGTGAGCCATAAATAAACATGTTACGACCGTTCCTGTTCATAAATAATAACTTTATCGCAGCAGCTATTTCCTGTTGTTCTTTTTCCCTGTGAGGAATCAGTTTAGGTATAAACTCAAAGTCTAAAGCAGCTTCATTCTTTATTAAAGATTCTCCATGACCAAGAATATTATCAAAATGTCCCATAAAACGATTATAACCATGAACCGTTTATATATTTTTTGCACTATAAAGCACAACAGTTACGAAATAAAAGAAACAAAGAAAAAACAGAAAAAAAAATAAAAAAAAATAAAAAACTTATTATTTAATCTTTTTTAATAAGCCTTTAGCTTCGTCTTTCAGTCCAAGACCAAAGCCAATTCCAACTGCTAGTGCTATTGCCAAAACAATACCTGTTAAAACTATTAGGTATGTAGCTTCTGCAATGTGGATTCTTATTCCTATTTGGGTTAGTGCTACATCAAGCACGAATAACAGAATTAAGACTCTTGCAAGTCCGCCCCAAAACTTAACCCATTTGAATTTTGCACGAAGAATTCTTTCTTCAGCAAAGTCAGCTAGTATTAAGCCAAATAAGAAGATTAGCACTCCTGCGATAAGATTTGGAAGCCAAACTGCAACACTATGGATGAATGAGGATATTGTTCCTAGTCTAACCATTGCTGCTGCTGGACTCAAAAAAATCACAAAGATATACCACTTAACAGCTTCACCAATAACGGATGAAACCTGTAAATGTCCCAGCGGTTTATGCCTCTCATGTTTCTCAACCCAATGGTCAAGACCTGCTTTTATCAGAGCGCCTTTAATAACTGCTTCAAAGAAAGCACCGATAAAATAACCAATAATCATTAAGATTATTGCACCTATGACTCCTGGTAGCAATTCTATAAATTGATACCATAAATTGCCTAATGCATCAATCATAGAAAGACCTGTAGTCTCAAGATACGTAACCAACATTATCACCTCTTTTTTAAAGTTAAAGATTTTTAAACAACTTTAATATATAAACTTTTCGAAAAAAAGGATTATTGTTTAAGATCGTAATCTGTTTACACTTCTTTAAATCTTGAAGTTTTTCTTCTTTTTGGTGTTTTTTTATGGGAATGTTGACTGAAAAGAAGAGAAAATGGATTATTAAACAGTTTAGAAGTGGCAGAAGTGCCACTTCT
>JAHIUF010000076.1 GCA_018817005.1 Nanobdellota archaeon | reverse complement strand
TTTCTTGATAGGTTTTTTTGGAACTCTAATTAGTCCAAGCAGAGGACTCTTCATTTATTCGCCAATATTCATTTTTAGCTTTATATTTTTATACTCTATATTTAAAAAAACTAAGAAAAATCAACTGGATGTACTTTTTTTTTATTTTTTTATATGTGTTATTGGTTTAATATTATTCTTTTCAAAATATTTTCATTGGTATGGTGGTTGGTCATATGGTTACAGAATGACAATTGACTTAATTCCTTTTTTGTCCTTTATGTTAATACCGAGTTTCAAAATTATTAATAAAAAGTTATTGCTCAAAAAATTGTTCATTCTATTTTTTGTAATTTCATTATTTATTCAGATTTTTGGAATATTATCTTATGATAACTCTTGGAATAGGGGTGAATTGGTTGGTTGTGATATAGATATTTGCAGAGAACGATTATGGTCAATAAAAGAAGGACAGATTTTTCATTATTTGATACATCCAAGAATTCATTATTGTCATCCAGAAATAAAACCATTCAAAATAGTGTGTGAGGAAAGATTCTTTGAATCATAAGTGGAATATAATTATTATAAATAAATTTTTTAACTTCAAATAATGTTGTAATTCAAGCATTAGAAAGTTAGAATGCAACTTAAAGAACTTAAATAAGAACTAAATAATGGCAAAAACAAAAACGTTTCTATTCATAACTGCAACAATCATTTTTTTGTTTGTTCTTGATCAGAAATTTTTCTTAGGAGAGAGTAAAGCGAGATATAACTATGATGATTCATTACTATGGGTGCTAAAACCAAATCTTGACAAAAATATTAATTCAAAAGGATTTCTGGATTTTGAACATAAATATCAAAAAACTACAGACAAAAAAAGAATAGCAATAATTGGAGATTCATTCATGGTAACAATCATCAATGATTCGCTAGAAAAAACTAATCCATGACTACTTGAGAAAATGTTAAATGAAAACAAGTTAGATTATGAAGTTATAAACTTGGGAGTATCGGGGTATGGCACCGATCAGGAACTAATACTATTACAAAAAGAAGGTTTAAAGTATAATCCAGATGTTGTGATTCTAGGTTTTTATCTTGAAAATGATATACCTGATAATAGTAAGGAATTATTAATAGTTGAAAATGGAGAATTAATAAAAAACGAAAAGGGATTATTTAAAATAAAAAAATATCTGTATAAATCACTGTTAATTATGAAAGGAAACTCATTAATTTTTTCTAAATTTAATAGATTTGGAGGTTCTATAGTTCATACAGCTATAAGTACTGGAATATATCCTCATATACCATATTATGGGGGAAAAATATTTGAAAAAGAACCACTTAAATATCTAGATGACAATCTGGAAAAAACAGAAATTATATTAAAAGAGATTAAAAAAATCTGCGATAAAAATAATATTAGTTTAATTATTTTAATGATTCCTTCTGTTCTTGAAAAAAACTCTGAAGGAAACACATATTTTTTAAAATCAGAGTATATCAATTCTGAGAGATTAAAAAATAATTTTAATAACTTTTTTAATAAAAATAATTTTACATTAATAGATTTATACACTCCTTTTATTAATAAAGAAGAAAATTTATACTTAAAAAATAATATTCATTGGAATAAAGAAGGACAACTATTAGCAGCCAATATCACTTACAATTTTTTAAAAGAATTAATATAAGCTATTAAATACCCTAAAAAAAAAGAATAATCATAAGCTAACATAAAAATAAAAACTATTATCCTCTTAAAAAAAGGAAGTTTCACAAGACGTATAAGAGACAAAAAAGGAGTTGCAAAAAACACCGTTAAAACACCAACAAAATTAGTTTTCAAAAAAGGCTTGAATCTTGAACCCCATTTCTTCTTCAAAGGAAAAAAAGCTTTTCCCTTAAAAAAGTGAGATTTGAGTGAGTAATATAATGAAGCGTTATTACTCCTAAAAACTTTCACATCACTTTTATAATGTTTAAAATCATTTATTCCTAATCTAATAGCAAAGTCTAGGTCTTCAAGACAAAGTAATGATTCATCAAAAAAACCTATTTTGCTGAATATTCTTCGCCTATAAGCAGCTGCACCTTCTGCTGGAAAAAAGTTATCTGTTTGATATCGATGAATGAAAAATTTTAGATATTTATTATGAACCGTATTCAAAGTTCCTTTTAATCTAGTTTTATAATGCAAGTCATTTATTTGTGACCAAAAGCTCTTTGTTTTTGCAACAATAGTAAAAGATAAAACATCAAAATACTTATTTTTTTTAAAGAAATGGTCAATTGTTTTCAGATAATTATAAGGAAGTTCATAATCATCTGCTATAAAACAAATAATATCTCCTTTAGCTTTCCTCAGACCATTATTCCTAGCAACAGAAACACCAGAATGTTTTTGATAAAAATATCGAACATTAAAATTCTTAACAACAAAAGAAGTATTATCAGTAGAACCATCATCAACCACAATAATCTCAAATCTAGTTTTTAGAAAGTCTTGCTTAAGCAAAGATTCAAGACAATCCTTTAAGAGTAGAGCATGATTATGAGTTAATATAACCACTGATATAAACATAATAATTAACCTCCTATAATCCTTATAAAACTTTTTATCTTATGTAAAAGCGAATCTTGAAAATTGCAGTTGAGTAATGCACATCTGTTATTACAACCATTAATTTTTCTTCTTAGAGTTTTTGCATTTGAAGACTGCCAAATGGTTGCTGGATCATTTTTTAAAATGTTGCCTATCGATGGATGATTATAACAAAGCTTGACATCACCCTTGAAACTGATTAAGAAGTTTTGATAACCAGAAACACACTGCACTAATTCACAATCAGAATCAAGAAAATAATTTCTCATAAGCTTTAACTGTTTTTTAGAATTCAAAATTTTCGTACTTTTCAAATCTAAAAGAAATTTAAAAGATTGTTTAACAGATGATGACTCTGGCCATAAATCACACTCTTTATACCAAGAAGGGTTATAGCTTACATCATGGTAAGGTTTCTGTGTTAGACATTGGAACCTGATTCCATCACTATAAGAATCAGCGAATCTAACTAATGACTTGATTTCTTCAAGGTTTTGTTTCATTAACACGATGCTTATGAAAGTCTTAAAAGAGTAATTCCTCGAGAGTTTGATGGTATTATTCAGGTGTTCACAGCTACCTTTAATTCCCACAATAGAATCATGAATTTTAGGATTAGTTGACTCTAAAGATATACTTAAGAATGAAAGCCCTGAAGATTCAAGTCTTCTCATTGACTTCTGATTAAGCAAAGAACCATTAGTGACTAGGTGGGTTAAAATATTATTTTGATTGCAAAAACTGATTATCTCGAATAAATCCTTACGTAACATTGGTTCTCCACCGCTAATCACAAAAATAAAAGAACCAAGCCACTTCTTAAGCTTCAAAATAATTTTCTTCACATCATCTGTTGATAATACATCTTTATTCTTCTCTTCCCAAATCCCACATTTAACACAATGATAATTGCATGTACCAGTCAATGCTAAAACGACGTTTATTGGTTTACATGAATCAATATTGAAATACATAGCTTTCTTCATAGAAAAATGTCTGATGCCCAAAATAAGTGCAGTCTTAAAAGAAGATCTCAAACGTAAAGTACCAAAGAAATGAACTATATTCTTCATTATAATCAGGAAAAAAATGATTACTGATTTAAGCCTAAAGCGATTAACAAGTTTTCTCATAATAGACAGATTAATCAAAGAAACAGATTCGTTATGATAAGTTCTACCAAAAATTGCTTTTAATTGTGAATCTCCAACACCATACCAAAAATTCTGTTTCAAGAAGGAAAAAAGAGAGTCTTTTCGTTTATTAAAAACCATTATTTCAGGTGCGAATAATATTTTAATACCTGACATTCTCAACTGCCTTCGAAGTAATTCATCCTCTCTCGTTACTGGACATTCATCGAAACTAAAATAATCAAATAATTTTTTTTTAACAGAAAAATTACCTGTGCCTAATAAATCGATGTAAGTTATATCATCTATTATTTCAATCTTATTTTCAATATTAAGATCTAAAATAAACTTCCAGAGCAGACCGAAGATATTTTTTTTATCATAATTATCCAAACCCCCTTGAATAACAAGTTCTTTTTTATATGATTCATGATAATGCACGATATTTTTGATCCAATCATTACTAGCTACAAAATCATCGTCAATAAAAGCAATTATTTTTCCTTTTGAATTATTTACACCTATACTCCGAACAAAACCTGGTTTACCAGAATGTTTCTTGTTCTTAATCAAATTAATATTTTTTATGCGACAATTATTGATAATACTTGAGACTTCATAATTAGAACAATCATCAACAACAATTACTTCAAACTTATCTTGTAAATAAGATTGTATCATTAATGAATTCAAACATTCTTTTAGTAAAAAAGGTCTATTATAAGTTGGAATTATTACACTAATTATTATATCTTTCATATTTTCTTGTCCTAAAATTTATATTAACTTAAAAAAATAAATTCATAATATATATATAGTTTATGAATATCTTCATAGTATGAAGGTTGTTTTAATAAATCAATGTTATGATTGTTATTCAGAAATAGGTTTGGGATTAGGACTGCTTTATTTAACCTCTTTTTTAGAAAAGAACAATCATGAAGTTAGTATAGTTTCATTTTATAATAATAAATATGAAGAATTATTCAACCAAATAGAAAAAATTAATCCAAAAATAATTGGCTTGAATATATTAACTGAGAAAGCTATTTTAACCTATAAATTAATAAAAATCCTTAAAAAGCATTTTAATAAAATAAAAATCATCCTTGGAGGAGAGCACATTTCTGCGGTTCCAAAAGAAGCTTTAATAAATGGATGTGACTATGTAATCACTGGAGAAATTGAAGAAGAGTTTCTAAGACTTATTAGTAATTTACAAAAAGAATTACTTCATTCAGAAACCATTAGTAAAAAAATAAAGAAAAGATCTACAACGAATAAAAAATTAATAACTAACATAAACACTATGCCTTTTCCTGCAGCTTATAAGGATATAAAAAGAAAAACTAGTTTTATAATTGGAAGCAGGGGTTGCCCATATACTTGTTATTTTTGTTCTAAAAATGTTTTTGGTCAAAGTATTAGATTTAGAAGTCCTAGAAACGTCTTTGAAGAAATAAAAATGCATTATTATAAATTTGGAATTAAAGATTTTAGATTTTATGATG
>JAHIUF010000075.1 GCA_018817005.1 Nanobdellota archaeon | reverse complement strand
ATAACAGGAATTAAAAGGCAAAATTAGTTTCCACTCCGTTCCAACTAATTTTTCCCAAATTTTTTCTTCGAGGAAAGAATTTGTGGGTTGCCTCAAACTCTTTCAACTCTGAAGAAAAAACTTCTTTTAATTCCGATGTTAAACTCAATCACGCTTATTTCATAATTAAAAAAAATCGAAGAAGCGTGACTCTGCGGACGCAGTTTTACCCCACTTCGTAGGGTAAAAGAGCTTAACAGCGATTAATCGGTTCCTTCCTCACTCGCCAAGCTCGTTTCGTCATCCACCCGAATTCTCAGACACTTCGTGTCGAGAACTCCGATTAATCACGATGTTAGTTGCAATTATTTTCAAGGGCTAAAAAATAGAAGAGGGCAGTTTTCCTTATTTTTTTAAATGGGCGGGCTTTATAATCAATATCCAGAATAACTTTTGCTTAAAACCAAATTTCCCTTAGAATCTCTCAAGAATAAAGTGTCCCCACCATTATTCCAGATTGCTGCATAATCTCCTGATGTTCTTCCCCAATATAAAACAGAATTTGTATTTGTTCCTCTGCCAGTATATAGAGTGAATGTCGCTCCAGATTGGAATGTAAAAGATGGGATTGTATAAATATGGGAAGCAGTTTCATCTTTAATTGTCCAACTATCCATCCCAATTGAGTAAGAACATTTATTCCCAAAAGTTACATATTCATCATTCAGATTATAATTATCATTTCCAGCCGCATTGAAATGGAAATTTGTTATATAGATACATTTGTCTTGAATGTAATTTACTTCTTCAGATTTCCATAAACAACCTTCATTTTGTTTTGCTTCATTTTCTGCCTGTTCAAATTTGGAAGAATATTTTGTATTTGAGCCATATTCATATTTATGAGCAAGTCCCAACCTCACCATTTCAAGATTTACAAAAATACTATCAACATAAACATATCTTAATAATCTGCTATACTGGTCTTTGTCATCAACATCTTGCTCTAAAATTACTTCTTTTCCAAGAACAAATTCTTTTAATTTATCTGTTGCTTCTGATGAACAAGATTGTCCAGATTCAGGAGCATTCAATCCTATTAATCTAATAGTTTCTCCATTTGATAATTTGATTGTATCACCATCTGAAACAGAAGATACTGTTTTTGATTCTTCTTCGGATTCTGAGTCTTGTTCTTCTTGATTCTGCGAAGGAGGATAATAATTCTCATAAGTTCCTCTTCCTAAATCATCTTTGTATAAGTCTCTCATCATATCATCATACATCATATCGTTATACATATCATCCCTCATCTGATCTCTGTATAAGTCTCTCATCATATCATCTTCTAGTTGTTGTTGTAATTGGTCTTCATACATATCATCGTACATCATCTGGCGATACATAGAACGGCGATAAAAAGAATTACTAATAACACTTGTCATTATCATTAAAAATAAGATTATCCAAAACCAAGTCCACCAACTACTTCCTTTCTTGTCCATAGTTTAAAATGATAAGACTAAACTTATAAATATTACGTTTTAAAAAGCCCGCCCTTGATTATCTGTTATAAGAGCCTTCGGCTTTGAATGGAAAACTGCCCTTTGATTCTTGTTCTTGGTGTATCGCTTCGCTCTTTTGATGGAACGCCCTTGAAAATAACTCTTCGGGATTTTTTGCTTCGCAAAAATCGTTGCACTATCCCTCGGTCTCCGCTACGCTCCGACGCAACTAACAGGAATTTAACGGTTCCGAAACCTTGCAGGTTTCTCCAACCCAAATCGTTCGCTACGCTCACGACTTCGTTAAATTCCGATGTTATACGCAATTGAGAATGAGCCCTTATCGAAACTTTTATAATTCACATCTTAATATAAGTAATTATGATATGCATTATTGATTGTGGTACTTCATGGCTTCAAGAAATTAAAGATAACCTCTCTGATTCAGATTATAAATCCAAAGTAATTAAACTGGATGAAATTGAAAATTCTGATTTTAAATCATTTTCTGGAATTGTTATTTCCGGTGCTCCAACACTTTTAACACAAGTCAATCAACAAGAATATTTAGATAAATTCAGCTTTCTCAAATCAATTAAAATTCCTGTTTTAGGAATTTGTCTAGGTCATCAAATTCTAGGATTACTGCATGGTTCACAAATTAAAGCTGAAAAGATGATTGACAAAATGGAGCAAATTGAAATCCTGCAAGAAAATGATTTATTCAATGGAATACAAAATTTATCAGAATTCAGAGAAGAACACTCAGAATTTATTTCTTTACCAGAAGATTTTATTCATCTTGCAAAATCAGAATCTTGTGATAATGAATCAATGAAACATAAAAATAAAAATCTTTTTGGTGTTCAATTTCATCCAGAAGTTTCAGGAGATAATGGTAAACAATTATTTAATAATTTCTTGAAGCTGTGCTAATCGAAGTAACGGGCTCATTCTCAACTTCTCCCTTCGGTCGACCACGCTGCGCTCTCCTCCTTTCAGTCGTCGGGGCGTATAACAAGGCTTAGCCTGACGTTACCCAAAATAATTTTTAGGGGCTAGAAAGTAGAATGGGGCGGAATTTTATAACAATTCTGTAATTGCGCTTACTTCATTTATTTTAGCAAACTCAAATCTGCCGTTCTCAATATCAGCAACTCCGATTCCTTTTTTAGGATGGTTAGGATCTACATGAACAGCCTGTAATCCTGCCTTTAGGGGTGCTTCCACATCTTTTCCAAAATGATCACCCACATATACAACAGATCTTGGATTCTGAACACCATATAACTCAACTATCCTATGAAACCCTTCGGGTGAGGGCTTTTTATCTGTTACATTCTCAGCACATAATATCCTATAATTATCTCCTGTGTCCATATCAAATTGTCCTAATTGAAATCCTACCACATCAGCTACTTGTGCTACTGTATCATAAACTTCAGTTGTTAGAATTCCCAACCGATACCCTCTTTGTCTTAAAGTATCAAATGTTTTTTGTAATCTTGGATCTGCTCCCAGAATCGTATCAAATTTAATATGACTTAGCATTTGTTGCAAAAAACTGGATTCAGTTCCAAATTTATTTAAGAACACTTTTCCATTTGATCCATAGTGATTTACTAGTCCAGTATAATCACCTCTTATTTCATCTGGAATACTAGCTACTACATCAACCAAGGTTCCATCTTCAACTCTTTGACCATATTCATCAATAAGTCTTTGTGACACTTCTGATGGAACGGCACCTTGGGTTCTTAATCTTTGAAATGCTAAGAATCTAAAAAAATCATGAGCAGTTTGAACAGAACCATGACCTGGAGTATATTCAATATCTTTCCTATACAAAGTTCCATCTACATCAAACACAACTACTTCAATAGATCCTACATCAAATGGTATGATATCTGGCATTGTAAATATTGAATTTCATTGCCTATATAAATGTTTCGATTTATTATCACTTATTAGTAGTATCTAAATTAGTAAAATTCCGCCCCTTAATTTCTTTATTTGATTTATCGCATTCGCTCATTAGAAGACGCACCGATTTCTGACTCTGCGGACGCAGTTTTTACATACTTCGTATGCAAAAAGAATATAACAGGGCTTAAAGGGTTCATTCGTCGTTCGCCAAGCTCACTCCTCATTCTCCCAAATTTTTTGCTACGCAAAAAACTTCCCTTAAGCCCGATGTTAAATACAATAAAATTTCCATTTCTTTTTTTAAAAACGGGGGAGTTCGTGCTTCGCACATATTGTATTTTACTTCGTAAAATCTATTTATAGTAGAAAGGGGGAGTTCTAAAACTAAATGTGGAGTTCCTTATTTCTTATTCTTATGTTGAAGTTTCTTCTTTTTTTCTGGTTCAGAGATATAATTTTGCTTAGTTGATATTGGACGACCTAATTCCTTTTCGGTTTCTTTTCTTGCATTACCTGCTGCTTTACCGCCTCTTTTAGCTGCATGTTCAACTTCAGAATATCCTTGTGCATTTTCTTTTTGTGTTATTTCAGTTGAAACTCTTTCTCCGAGCATAGAAAAGATTAATTCTAAATCATCCATATGATCTCGTAAGTTCTCTTTTTTTAGTCCTTTGAGTTTTTTATATTCGCTTGGAATCATACCAAAAGTTGCTTTTGAAATTTCTGCTGTGAGAATGGCATAATCTCTTTCTTCTTGTACCCCTCTTTTATTCCACTCATCTGTAAGCTCATCTCTTATTGCAATTCCTCTAACTCGCTTTTCAATCCAGTCATCAGAATAACCTTTTGATTTGTATAACTCTTTCATTCGTTTCTGAGCAAGTTCAGGATTATCTATTTCTTGAACTCTATCATACCCTACTTGAGCTAACCATTGTTTGAAAGGTTCTGCATTAGGAGATGGAATTGATTGAATAATTCTAAACATGTTTTTTGTATTTGCACAGTCTGTAAGCCTTAATTTACCATCATCTGCCTTTAATTTCAACTGTCCGATTTTTTCGGACGGTTCAAAACCTTCATCTTGCAACTTATTTTTTAAATCAGCCCAATATTTTCTAGTCCTATCTGTTTGTGCTAAAGCTCCAACAATATCAACTACTGAAAACCACCACTCATCATTAAACCAAGTTCTTCGGATTTTCTTGCCTTGAAATACAACTAATGCTTTATCTGAGGGATTCATTTTTGACCTTCTTTTATCATCTGAATTAATACAATAATGAGTAAATGACCTTTCGCAATTGGATGAATTGCTTGATTAAAACTCGTTTCCATTACACTATTAAAATCGTGTGCCATCATATTTCTAAAATGTTTTAATTCCATCATTTGAATAAAATAATCATTAGGTATCTTATATTTTCCTGTACAATACATGATAAGATAATGTAAATCAAAATTGCTTACTTTATTAATAATTATTTGATCAGTTTCTTTTATTTGTACTAAACGAATTAACAAGTCATGTAAATGTGATGTTAAGATCATAATACTTCCTGAAATTTTTGGGATTGTCCATTGTTGATTATTATTAATTAAATCTGAATAAAAATCTAGTATTTCTTGCTCTGATTTACCAATAAGATAATCTGAAAAATTAATGATAATGTCCTGTTTTATTCTATCAGGGATTAAATTATATAACTTATCGTATTCGTTTTGACCAATTAATCCAATCAACTTTTCTTTATGACTCATTTTATTGGATGCACCCTTTCATCTCTACATGAATACATTTTTTGGAAGCAGTATCATAAGAATCAGCTGTGCATTTGTTCCTATCATTACAATCTGGGCAATCAGATGATTTTCCGTATTCTCCTGCTTCACAAATTCCATTTCCGTTACAATTTAGTTTTATAGTATTCATACATTTAAAACCAGTCTCAACACTGCAAAAATCGTTAGTACATTGGTTGTTATCATCACAAGATTTAGGACATTCTGGAATAATAATATTGATTAAAACAAACAGTATGATTATTCCACCTATAAAAATAGCTTTTTTCCACCAATTAAACTCGAAATGCTTTAACTTCTTATTTTTCTTTTTATACCAATTAAATGCTTTATCAAAAAATGGTGTAATAATAAACCCTACTAAAACAAGAGGGACTAAATTAATTTTATTATTAATTAAGAAGTAAATACCCAATCCTAAAAAGATAATTATTTCAACTACCCATACTGCGATTTTTTTATCTTTTTCAGTTCTTTCTTTTTTGGCTTCACAATGAGTATGATGTTTATCCAATGCCTCTTCTTCAATTAATTTTTTATCTTCTTTTGTTAATTTCATCTTCTCTCTAACCAAATAATTATTTTGACCTTTATAAATATGACGAAAAATAAACGGCGGAAAACCCCCAGAATTAAAATATAGACACGACGACTTTGAGTTTTCCCTTCGGGACGTTACACTAAAACTCAATCCCTAGAGGGAGAATATAACAGCGATTAAGAGATTCCGAAGTCTTGCAGACTTCTCCATCCAAATTCGGTTTTGTGGGTTGCCTCAAAACCGAACTTCTCTTAATCGCGACGTTAGTTTCAATAATTTTTAGGGCTTAAATTTAGAAGAGGGCACTTTCCTTAATCTAGATGCATTAATGGAATTAAATCTCCTTTTCCCATATTCTTTAAAGTATCTTCACATCTAATAGGCTTCTTTTTTGGATGGTCTAAAAGAACTAATTTTCTTTTCCTAATCCCAAGCTTATTTTTCTTGAATTCATTAATATCAATAGGAATAACATCTTTTTTTGCATTTTTTTCAAAAGTCTCTTCATCAGGAATATTATTAATTAAATCTGTCATCTTTCTATCTTCAAGTTTTGTTTTGTTTAACCAAATATGATTTCCCACTTCTGTATCCTGAACTTCCAGATTGAATTTTTCTTTTAATACTTTAAAAAATTCAAACGTTTGATTAATAACTGATGGCGGACTTATTACAGAAAATCTAACATGAATATCTTTAACTGATTTCTCATTTGGTGGTACCAATAAATGTATTTCCGTTATTCCTTTTTCAGAAGCTAACTCATAAAAACCTTCTCTATATTTTGAAATTAATCCCCCTCTTCTTTTAAGAGTTTTAAATCCATAATTCTTTAGAAAATAATGTAATATATTAGCATCCACTGGCTTCTGAAATTTTATTCTGAATAAATAAGCTTCCAACCCCATCCTATAGATTATAAATACTAGTAAATATATAAATGTAATGATAAGGAAAGTGCCCTTTAATGTTTTCCCTTTATTGCACTTCGTGCTATATTGGGTCACCCCTAACAAAATTTATATAAAGTATCGAAAATCTTCATTTACTATGGAATACTTTGATGTTGTAAATGAAAATGATGAAGTTATAGGAAAAGCATCGCGAGATGAAGTTCATCAGAAAAAATTAATTCATAGAGCAGTTACTATTTTCGTATTCAATTCTAAAAACCAATTATTCATGATTCAAAGAAGCAGAAATAAAAAATTAAATCCTTTAAAATGGCAAGGGTCTGCTTCAGGATATGTTGAATCAGGTGAATCATATGAACTATCTGCTAAAAGAGAATTGAAAGAAGAATTAAATATTAATGCAGAACCTAAATTTGAATTTGATGTAAAGACTTTTTCTGATGAACAAAAAGAATTTTTTAAATTATTTTCAGTAAAAACTAATGATCCAATTACAGTTAATGATGAAATTGAACAATCAAAGTTTATGTCTATTGATGATATCAAAGTCATGATTGAAAATAATTCTTCTCAATTTCGAGATGCTTTTTTAATGATGTTTAATCGATACTTTTCTTAACGGGGTGACCTGCGTCATACTGTGCCTACGCTTCGCTTCGGCTTTTTTTCTTGCAGAAAAAACGTATAACAAGGATTTAGAGATTTCGCCTTGCAGGCTCCATCCAAATTTTTGCTTCACAAAAACTTCGCAAAATCCCCATGTTAGTCGCAATAGTTTTTAAGGGCTTAGAAAAAATAGAATGGGGCTTTGGGCTCTATCCATATATGATATCATGATGATCATAGTCTTCAAAAGAAACAATCATATTTTCGTGATCCATTACAAATATTAAAACAAAATGACCTATATGGACCCTTAAGATACCTTTCATATCATGATGTAGAAACTTGTAACTATGTTCTGGATTCTCTAAAATAGAGTTCATCTTGTTACGAACCTTAGAATAATGGGCAGGATCCTTCTTTCTAAGTTTAGCTAACTTTTTAGTGATCTCTTCGCTATAGGAATCAGCATACATTTATGCTACCTCTTTCTCGAACTCATTTCTAGAAAGATGTTTTCCTTTCATAATTTTAGTTAATTTAATTTTATATTCTGGTCTTAACTCAGGTTCAAGAGCACTTTGTTCGTATTCGTTAACTACTAGACTTATAGCTTCAGATTTATCTCTGAGTCCAAACTTTGCTTTCACAATATTTAACACTCGATTGGTGTTTTCCTCAATATTTATTACAGCTTGTACCATATTACATCACATATATAAGTATATATGTCTCATATATAAATGTTTCTTTTCTCAGGACCCAAAGCCCCTACATTCTTTAATCTAATGTATAGCATTCGCTCAATAACGCCCCTAAAAACAACTTCCCTCCCCATAACAAGTATGGGTCGGTACGACTAGGCTTAAAAGATTCCAAAAATTGGGACCCTCCTCTAAAGGGTCCCTCCCAATTTTTTCCATCCAAATTTTTTCTTCGAGGGTCTCGGCTGTGGGATACCTCAGCCTCGCCCATCTCTGAAGAAAAAACTTCCCTTAAGCCCGATGTTAGTTTCGATTGAGAAAAATCCTATCTTGCGTAAGGGAAAAAGGGGGACACTGGTTTTACAGACATCTCTTTCAATCCGGGAAGTATATTAAGTGGATCTACTAAATCATTAAAAAATGGATACGATTCATTTTGAACTTTAGCATTTCCTAATTCTAAGTGCAGATGTGTTGGCAGACTCATAGCTTCAACTGATGTATCATATAATGTTGCCAATACTTGACCTTTTCTAACTTCATCTCCAATATTCACTTGTGGAACAACGTGAACATAACCAGAGACCAAACCTAATTCATTATGTTGTACTATCAAATATGTTTCGTATTCTGAAAATCTTCCATTATTTCTAATAATTGATTTCACAACACCATCTGCAACCGCCCTTACAGGAGTATCTGAATGTAATCTAAAATGCTCAACTTGTTCTTCATCAAGATGAGAAACAAAATCATGCCCTAAATGACTTTCATCATGTCTTCCAGAATTATGATACTTCTTGAAACCACCATACATAACCCATTTTGTAAAACCTTTAACATCCTCTGGAAATATGGGATGACCGATATCTAATGAGGGCATCCATCTCTCTGCTGTTACAATATCATTTATATTTGACATATAAGACTCAAAAATACCTTTGTTTATAAATCTTTCTAAAATATTACTACTCGCAAGAGACTATTAGGTGTCCCTCTTCCCATATATGAGATAATCAATTAGGCTTCGCCCTTTAAGGCGGATTTTTCTCAACTCTGATTTTTTGCCTTCGGCATCGTTGCACTAAAAATCAGGTCTTCCCTTTGGTCAGACGAAACTAACAGGAATTTAACGGTTCCGAAACCTTGCAGGTTTCTCCACCCAAATCGCCTTCGGCGACTTCGTTTAATTCCGATGTTAAACTCAACAAATTTGGAATCCTAACAACTAGAAAGGGGCTTTGACGTTTTAGCGTTAATTTCGCTCGTGATTATACCATTCTCTAAATAGATGCACAAAGACATTAATCATTTGTTCTGAAACTTTTCTTTTTCTTAATTTTTGTATACTTTCTCGGACTAATTCAACAAATTCAGGTCTGTTTGCAAATTCAAAATCGATATCTGGATGATATTCTGGAAACATTCCGTTAGCGACTCCTTCATGAACCTTGTCCTCCACTACATTGAAAACAGTCATTGCCCACTCATAAGTTATTCCTTCATTAATCTCATTAGAGAATATTTTACTTATGCCTTTCTGCATTTTTTTAAGAAGTCTTTTTTCTCTCTCATCCATAGTTCTGATGATGTGTTCTCCTTTGATGAGTGCTAAGAACAAGTTATGGAAAGTTTCAATTTTTTCTATTTTATTCAATAATTTGATTTCCAATTCTAATTGTGATTTAAGATGAGATATTAATTTTTCAGTGTCTTTTGACCCTGTTTGCAGTTTCAGAACTATGTGAATTTGGGATTTTAAAATTGAGTGTAACTGATGTAATAATCTATAAACATATTCATACTTTGTTTCTGCACATCCTAAACATTGTTCCAATTTATGCACTCTTTTTACTTTTTGAGAATGTTCTATTGCTTCTAAATCCGAGATTATTTCCGATTCCTCTTTTTCTTCTCTAGAAATATCTATTAATTCTAGCTCTAATAATTTTTTTAATTCTTGCAGATTGGTTTGAAAATTATTGTCTAATTGTAATTTCTCAAAAATCTCCTTCTTTTTAGAAATAGTAATAAGATAATGTTTCCAATGTTTAATAATAAATTCTTCATCTGCGTCTATTTCTTTTGCAATAGATTCTATTGAACCAAAAAGATGATTTAATAATTCCATACAATTGAAAAGATGCTCTACATTAATAAATATTTGTTTTTACGAACGCCAAAGCCCCTATATTCTGTGTCTTAATGTATCGCTGTCGCTCATTAGATAGACGGATTCCAAATTTACTTTTCGGACGAAATTTCACCCAACTTCGCAGGGTGAAAGAGCATAACAGGAATTTAACGAGAAATTCGGTCGCTTACGCTAAAACGCCAAGCGTTTTCCCAAATTTCTCCAAATTTTTTCTCATCTCTCAAAATCCTCGCATCTCTAAAAAATGTAGGGTTGCCTCATTTTTCAAGGCTTCAGATTTTGGAGGAGGAAAAACTTCTTTTAATTCCGATGTTAGTTGTAATTGTAAATTCTCTCAAAAAAGATATTAGGAAAAGGGGCACAAAAGAATAAATTAATAAGTAGATATAAATCATTATTAATTATGATTGAACCAATTGAAATTCGAGCACATCATTTACTTTGCATTCCAAGATTTTATCGTGGTGGATATGATGAAGAATTTGCACATAATATGAAAGAAATTTGCATGTATATTAGAAAACATCCAAATACTAAAATAAAAGTTCTTGTTGGTAAATTGGATAATTTTTGTCATAAATGCCCACACGAATTTCAAGATGGTTGTGTTCAATCCAAAAAAATTGGAAAGTGGGTTGTTTCTCAAGATGAAAAAGTTGCCAATTTTTTGAATATTAAACCAAATTCAATTTTTAGTGCAAAAGAAATTTTTAATTTATCTTTAGAAAAAATAAATGAAGATACAATTAAATCTGTTTGTAAAGGATGTATTTTTCTTTCCAATTGTGTCAAAGTAGGAGTTAATAATTCATTCAAAAAAGAATTGAACAAAAATTAAAGTGCCCCTTTCTATTCTTATGAATCAAGAATTTACAACTGTCCCTTCGGTCGGTCGACTTGCAGTCTCCCCAACTAACAGGAATTTCCGATGTTATATACAATTGAGTTTGAGAGGCTTAAAAAAATAGAATGACTTAAAACTTTAGAAACATTTATTAAATATCATTAATAATGATAATATTATGAGTGAAAAACTAGAAATTTATGATTTAAATTCAGAATTAATTACAATTGAAGATAGAAAGAAATTTTATTCTGAAATTAAAACTGAGTTTAAAGAAACTGGTAAAATATCCAAAAAAGTTAAAGCAATTAGATTAATTTTAATGAATTCTTCAGGACGTATTTATTTACAAAAAAGAAGTAAAATGAAAACTGAAAATGCTGGAAAATATGATAAAACTGTTGGAGGTCATGTATCAGCAGGAGACAGTTTTAATATGACTGTAATAAGAGAATGTGCTGAAGAATTAGGTTTTCCTGCAACAGTTTTAGAACCTGAAGAATTTGAAAAAGCAGCAAAAGTTACTAATTTAGATGTTATTGGACTATTTAAAAAAATTGAATATTTACCAAACTTCCTATCAAAAAGAATATCAAATAATAATTCAGAATTTATCCAACCATACATGACTTCCATATATTTTGAATATTATAATGGACCCATTAAATTTGTTGATGGTGAAAGTTCAGGTATTGAAGTATTTTCTTTAGAAGAATTAAAAGAAGATATAAAAGAAAATCCTGACAAATTTACAGAAGATATAAAATTTATGATACAAAAATATGAAAAATTTCTAGTTCCTATTAAATAAAGTTTTAAGCCTTAATTCATGTTCTTAACGTATCGCTTTGCTCATTAAATAGAACGCCTCTCAAACTCAACTGAGCCTTCGGCTTTTTTTCTTGCAGAAAAAACGTATAACAGCGATTAAGAGATTTCGAAGTCTTACAGACTTCTCCATCCAAATTCGGTTTTGTGGGTTGCCTCAAAACCGAACTTCTCTTAATCGCGATGTTAAACTCAATCACACTAAATTAAAATTGAAAAAATAAAACGAGCGTGACTTTGCGGACGCAATTTTCCCAATACTTCGTATGGGAAAAAAGCTTAACAGCGATCGCGATGTTATGTTCAATTGCGTCGTGATTATTTCGTTAAAACGGAAAAGTAGACGCAACTCTTCGAAAACCATTAAATGGTTTTCTCGCCGAACCCCCACTTATCATAGGGGATTCGGGAACATAACTCAATAAAAAATCGGCTAAATAGTGATAAGGTAAAAACAAAAACCACAATATTTAAATACTACTTCTAAGTTACAATCACATTATGGATGCACTTGAAAGGGTTTTAAAAAAAGATTTTCCAGAGTTATCTGTAGATGTTCCTTCAATTCCAGAAACGAGTGATATTAAACCAGATGAACTTTCAAAAGTGCTTCAATATATTAAGAAAAATAAATTAGTTCAAGATTCTACAAGTTTACTTGCAAGCACTGAACCAATGAGAAGTTCAGTTTCTTATCCAATTATTTTTCCTAATCAAGAAAGAGATATAAATTTTAGAGTAGATTGGATTCACGCATCCATGGTTTATGTTGGATACATTCAATCACTAAACCATGTTGGAGATAATAATGTTCAGGTAAAATTATATGGTATGCGATTAGAATAATTTTTTTTGCTCTTAATTCTTTAAACTGATGGTGCTTCGCACTTGATACGCCGATTTTTTTACTTTGAATTTTTCCTCCGCTTCGCTACGGAACGTTACACTAAAATTCAATCCCTATCGGGAGAGTTTAACAGGAATTCCGATGTTATATACAATTGAAAGAAAGACCCTTAGTGAATTATTCCCCTAACTTTATCATAGTACAAATACCCACTATGACTGAAAGAATATTTTAAAACTAATTTATCTTTTATTAATCTTCCTCTAACTCCAACAATATGTGCGTACCCAGAATGACTATAATTAAAATTTAAATGAACCCTTTCATCATGCACTGTTCCATGTACTTTTGTGTAATGAGCATATCCGGAATGACTATAACCAAATCTCAAATCGATAGTATTACCAATACCACCTACAATTTCAGTGTAATGAGCATATCCGGAATGACTGAAATCAAAAGTTAGGTGAACTTGCCCTTGGTTTATCCTTCCACGACAACCAGTATAGTGTGCATATCCGGAATGACTATAACTTAATTTTAGATCGATGGCTCCATTTTCTACTACACCAACTAATTCAGTGTAATGAGCATATCCGGAATGACTGAAATCAAAAGTTAGGTGAACTTGCCCTTGGTTTATCCTTCCACGACAACCAGTATAGTGTGCATAACCTCTATGACTGTAAGTAAATTCCAAATTAATTTCAGATGTCCATCTTGTTATAAGACTTATAATGGATGGTAAAAGTCCTTCCAACAAAAAATTATTTTCATCTACTCCCATAAATTAATTGATAATACTTTTAGTATTTAAAATATTCTAAAATATGTCTTAAACTGGGGTCTTTCTTTCGACTTTTCGGACGAAATTTTCCCACACTGCGTATGGGAAAAGTAACTAACAGCAATCCCCGATGTTAGTTGCAATATTACTCGAGCTGGTACAAGATTGAAAATATTTATAAAACTTAAAAAACAACCACGCTTTGGTGATATGTTATGAATAAAACTTTTGAATCAAAAAAAAGGAGCCTTTAAAAATCAATTACATACAGAATTATTTGTATTATTTCATTGTTGACTGTAACATTGTTACTCACCAAAAACATTAGTCAATCGATATCTATCACGGTAATTTTTCAAACAATACAGACAGTACTCTATTATATTCATGAAAGAATTTGGGCACAATACCTACCACCCAAAAAATCTTTTATTTAGTAAGTACCAGAAAACCTCTGAAGTCATTCATATACATCTTTTCTATGATCAAAACAATTGATGATAATAGACTCTTTTTCTATCCGATATATAATCCTAAATGGAACAATCCTAATAGTCCTATGCCCTTTCAGATTATATCTTAATGGTTTTCCTGATTCAGGAACAGGCTCTAACTTCTTAAGTTGTTTGATAATCTTTAATCTTGTATCCTTAATTCTTATCTTCTTGAATTCCTTTTTGAATTCTTCTGAGAATATTATTCGCATTTTATCCCATTAACAAATCATCAATCTCTTCATCGCTTATTTTAGTATCTACTTTAATGAACTTCCCATCCTTAATTTCATCTTCACTTCTTTTTATTTTGTCTATCAACAACATATCACTTCTAAGAGATTCTTTTTTTATCTGTTTTAGTAATATATTTCCATCTTCATTAAATACCAAAAACTGGGTTGCTGGTTTTATACCTGCGTCTCTTCTGACTTCAGAAGGAATTACAACTTGTCCGTTTCGAGATATTTTAGTTAGAGCTACTTCCACTTTATATCACCTACAATGTATTTTAATGTTAAAACACATTGTATATATAAATATTTTGGTTTTCTGGGGTTTAAATCTATTATTTTTGGGCAGTAATCGCCTTAATTGTAATACTTCACATATTAATTTAATTAAGTCAGAGAAAATAATAATTTATTTACCAAAGTCAATAGGTGGTTTTTCTTTTATTAATAAATGTTCCAGCTCATCATCTACTTGTCTTATCTGAATGGACTCATCAAACAGATTAAAATGCAAAAAATCATCAAACTTATTTCCTAACTCTTCAAGGCAATTATCAGTGTTCATCCAATCCATGTAATCAAAACAAGATATATCAACTGGATTGGAATACATTCTCAAACTAAGGTTGCCATTCCTAACAAAAACCGGAAAATAAGACAAAGCAAGCTCTCTTACTGATTTAAATATTGGATCCCTCCATTTAAGAGCATAAGTACGAGAATAACTCATAGCTCCAAAAAGACCATTTCTCTGAAAAGGAGCAATAAAATGAAAATCATCGTTTAACGCAACGAGTTCCAATAAAAAAGGTGTTTGCTCATTTAGTCTTTGAGCTGCAGCAGCAAGTAAAGAGCCCTCCAAACAATGAGCTGTTCTTTCGTTTTCAGGAAGCCTTAATAATCGACCGGGAGATTTGCACATATAAGGATTGGAATAATTATAACTTAAAGTATCTAAATAATCCTGAATTTTTTCCGGCGAATTTAATTTTTTCAAAAAACGTAACTCTTCTCTAGCCATAGAATAATTCTGCATTAATAATCAAAGATATAATTAATATTTAAATATTAATGGTTTTAAAAGCTAGCATTTCTATACTGTATAATCAAAAATATAAATAAGCTTGCTTACCAGTTAATCACATCGAACACAAGCAAATGACATATATTAAAAAATCAAGAAATCCGCTCGAGTATACTTTTTTTGTAATCAACAAATAATTTGATTACACAACTAAAAATATTAGAAACTTATTTAAGCAAATGATTATTAAATTGTTTTATGAAACTAAAAAAAGTGATGTTAAGCCTTGGAGTTGGCATACTTGCAGCTTTATTCATCGGCTTCTTCATAGACGCGATATACCCATCCATTGAATATAATGATTACTGCAAAGATCAATTTGAGATGCTACAGCCATTCGCTAAAAATCAAGAGTTGTGTAACTACACTTACAACCAAACTTTCAGAACAAATTGTGTTAATAAAGAAGGAATGATCAAACAAGAATATAATTCAAATGGATGCGTTACAAATGAATTGTGTGATTTTTGTGGCAAAGAATTTCGGGACGATAATGAAAAATACAACAGAAATTTGTTTTACATAACTGCACCTATTGGTCTACTACTAATACTTCTAGGACTTTATTTACCTTTAAGCATTGATGCAATCGCAAGTGGATTTTTATTAAGTGGAACACTCACCATGATTCAAATTACCATGAGAGTTTTTGGTGATTTAAGTAAATGGCCAAGAGTAATTATTCTAGGTCTTGAGCTGATTCTTGTAGTCTGGATTGGACTAAAAAAAGTCAAAGAAGACAATTACAAAAAAAGAAAAAAATAACCTTTTATTTTTCAAATTCTTTAATCTTATAAAAAACCTACACTGGACACTGGACATTTTGCCGCGAGGTATTTAAAGAACTAAAAAAATATACTTGTTGTTGCTTAAAATAAAAGCAAACTCTCCCCCTCTTGAGGCACCAAGCCTCACCAATTGAGGGAATGAAATAAAACGCGAAAAGCAAATGGAGGTGCATGAAAATGCAAAACAAAGAAATAAAGACAGATGGAAAAAAACTGCCTGAAAAAAAGATTAGAGCAGGCGCAATTGTAGCAACGATTTGGGGCAATGAAGCCTTGAATAAAGATGGTGAAAAAATCACCTACAAAACTGTTTCTTTTGAAAGAACGTACAAAGACAAAGAAGATGCTTGGCAAACAACCAATTCTCTAAGAATCAACGACTTACCAAAAGCAGTACTTGTACTGTCAAAAGCCTATGAAGATTTAGCTTTGTCAGATAAATCAGAAAGGGAATGAAACAAACTTCTTAATTTTTTTTTTATTTTTTTCAAAGATAACGAATATATTGCGAAAAAAATACCCAAAAGTTTATTAATCAAAAAATAGTCAAAAATAATAAAAGGTGAAACTATGAGTGAAGATAAAAAAAAAATAAAAAAAGATATATATTCATTACCTGGTGTTGGAGCAGCAACAGCAGAAAAATTAATGTCTGTAGGATTTGATAACTTACTAAGCATGGCAGTTGCAAGTCCTGGAGAAATCATTGACGCAACAGGAATTTCAGAAAGTGCGGCCAGAAAAATGATACAAGGTGCAAGAGATACACTAGAAATGGGCTTTCAAACAGGAACAGATATCTTGAAAAAAAGAGAAAGCATAATAAAATTAAAATTAGGAAGTGAAAATTTTAATCAACTATTAGATGGTGGTTTTGAAACAGGCGCAATAACTGAATGTTTTGGAGCTTACGGAAGTTCAAAAACACAAATCGCACACTCACTGGCAGTTAACTGTCAAATAGACGATGAAACTGCTGTTGCAGTATATATTGATACTGAAAACACATTCAGACCTGAAAGAATTCAACAAATGGCAAAAGGTTCAGGACTAGACCCTGAAAAAGTATTAAAAAATATCAGAGTCGCAAGAGCTTTTAATTCTGATCATCAAATGCTTTTAACAGAAAAAGCAGAAGAATTAATAAAACAAGGTGTGAATGTAAGATTATTAATAGTTGATTCATTAACTGCACACTTTAGAGCAGAATTTATTGGTCGAGGAACACTTGCTGAAAGACAACAAAAACTAAACAAGCACATGCATACATTATCAAAAATTGCAGACACATACAATGTTTGTGTATACGTCACAAATCAGGTTATGTCAAAACCAGACCAGTTCTTTGGAGACCCAACAGAAGCAATAGGTGGTCATGTTGTTGCACACAACAGCACATTCAGACTTTATTTAAGAAGAGGAAAAAAAGGAACTAGAGTTGCAAAACTTGTTGATGCACCAAACCTTCCTGATGCTGAAATAATTTTTATTGTTGCAGAAGAGGGTCTTTTAGACCCATAAATGTTTTTTATTCTATTTTTTCAAAAAACTTTATAAAGAAACATCTTTTAAATACAACAGAATAATTCTTCTAAAAGAAGAATTATAAATAGTAGGTGAAATAGATATGTACGGAAATTTTAACGATGGCCAAAGAGGCCGAGGATTTGCCCCAGTAAATGAAGGGGAAGAGTATGATGTAAAGATAGAAGCTGTAGGGGAAAAAGGCGATGGAATCGCAAGAGTTAAAGGCTTCGTATTATTTGTCCCAAATACAAAAGAAGGGGATGAAATAAGAGTCAAAGTGACAAAAGTTTTAAGAAAAGTCGGCTTTGCAGAAATGGTTGGTAAAGGCAGAAAAGAAGAAGAAAAAGAAGAGCCACAAGAAGAAGAGCCAGCTGAAGAAGAAAAAATCGATTATGATGAAGATAGTGCTTCTGAAGATTTTGGTGAAGACGAAGAAGCAGATGAATCTGTTGAAGACGACTCTGAAGAAGAAATTAAAGAATAATAAAAATACTTTTTTATTTTTTTTTATTTTACAGGCGTTGCGTGGAAACTAATTTTTTCTAATTAGAACATATACTTTTTTACCTAGAAATTTTTTTGGTGCATCAATTTTGGCTCCAGTTCCATATTT
>JAHIUF010000074.1 GCA_018817005.1 Nanobdellota archaeon | reverse complement strand
TTTCCTTGTGGTATAATTGTGAAATCACAAATATCGCTGTGATCCGTGTCATAATTTTTAATTGTTTCTCCAATAAAAAACTTGTTAGGGTTAGAAGTTTTTATCTCAACAACACTGTGAGAATCATCATTATTTCTGGCTAGTGCGTATAAAGAATTGTTAAAACTATTCAAAGATTCAATATCATCAATATTGTTATCTTCTAAACTTTCAATTGATATTAATCCTTTGCCTGTTTCTGTGTTGAACAAACCATATCTGCCAGCGTCCAATATTAAACCATTAAATTCATTTATAGATTGAATAAAATATTGCCTTTCTTGTTTTAAACCGTTTTCTAAACAAACAACGAACCTAGAACCATTATCATAAAAAGTTTTTTTCGTTTTTGAGTCGTGATGAACACTCCAAATAGAACCATTTGCTTTTGCTAGTTTTCTTCGTTCTTCGTTTTCAAAGTTGTAATACTCTAAAACATCAGTATTCCCGTATATTATTCCTAGCATTTTGTTTTCAAAGATTGATTCTATTGATGTTAGTTTTATCTCTGAGATTTTTTTAATTGCTTCGGGTGATAATTTATGCTTAGTCATCTTATCACCTCGCCAAGGCTTGAAAGTGCTTTTGCCAAACTTTCAAAGCTAGAAATCGGAATCATTTCTATTACCTCTTTTGGTTCTTGTACATCTCTTTGAGTTCATCAAAGAACAATTTTAAAAAGCTCCACTCTTTTTCAAATAAGGCAACTCTTTCTTGTTGATGTTCTCTGTCGTTTTTTTCTATGAGAAAGTCTGTTAAGTTTTTTCTTAGTTCTTTTTGATATTCTGCTTGTTTCTTTTCTGGTATGTATTTGACTTTTGCATTTGGATTTTCATCCCTGATTGTTTTTATCGCTTGTATTTTCGCGCTGTTTTCAGGATCAAGTTCTTTCATGAAGTTTTCTTCGAGGCCAATTAATTGTGTTCCTATCAATTCTATATTGTTTGTGTAAATCTGTATGGCTTCATTTTTGAATGTTTGATAGTCTTTGTCTTTGGCATATTTTGATTTTGCATATTCTCTGTCGGTCATTTCTGACATCATTTTTTGATTTATCAGATTTTTATATGATTCTGGAATTTGTTTGATAAAAGTTAGTATTGATGAAGTATATCGTGGTATATCTTCATGCAGTTTCATACGAAGAATTTCAGATTCTTTTTTTTCGATTTCTGATTTGAACTCTTTTATTAATTCTTCTTCCAAGACGTCTTTTTCTTCTTGAAATTTTTCTTTTATTTCTTGTTCTATTCTTAGATATTCATTATCCAATGCTTTCTTTTTATATTCGGTTCTTAAATCAAGTATGCTAAAATTAGCGGTTTCTAATGCATCTGCCATTGCTATTTCTTCTAATTTTTCGATTTTTGCTTTGAGTTTTGTTTTAATTGCAGGTATTATTTCTTCGAATGCTAATGCTTCTATTCCTTTTCTATCTCTTGCGGTTTTTGGGTTTAACACTCCTTTATATGGCGCAACAAATTTGTATGCTAGTAAAAGACTGTCTAGCGGGTCTATTTCTTTTTTTTCTCCTGTTTTAAGTTTTACTACTTTTTCAAGCCCTTTAGCCAATCTGTAGACTGCTCTTACTGCTCTTTCATCAATTCCTCCTAGTTCTCCACAAATTTTTGTTGATTGGTCGCAGCCTTCTTGTGAACAAATTCTTGGCCAGTCCAGATGTTCTTTGTTTGAATTTTGTATACTGTCGTTAGAACAAATATTCAATCCTGTTTGCAGGTATTGCAGTATTATTCTTTCTTTTAGGGTTGGAGGTATTTTTTTTATTTCTAAGTGTATTTGTTCAATTTCATCTGTTAAGTCTTGTGTCTGGCTTTCTTGTACTTTTGGTGATAAATTTCTTTGTTTAAGAATATCGTGGTCTTTTTCTGTTGGTATAAATGCTGTGAAGTCTAGTACTATGTGATATCTTGCCCACATTGCTGCATCCATGTTAAATGTTCCTGCGTAATCTTCAGGGTTTGACGCTGCGATTCCTGAGTAAAATCCGTTTCCTAACTTGATTATTTCTCCATCGTGGTTTATCTCCCCTGTCATTAGTCCATAGAATAGGTTCATTACAACCTCTGGACATCTGTTGTACTCGTCTATGCAGAAGAATTTTTTATGTATGTTTCTTAGATTTTTTAGATCTGCTGTTGTTATTGAGTATTTGGTTTCTATAGTTTTTTTTTCTTCTTCGTTAATTCTTTTCCATGATAGTTTTAACTCACCATCTTGTTCTTTGTATGATTGTATAAGATATGAAACATTCTTATTATCTTCATATACTGCTTCTATTCTTGGCAGGTTGGCTATTTGTCCTTTTGCAAGTGAGATGTTTAGGCTTTCAAATAATTGTGCTGGTTTAAAGTCGCTTCTCCCTTCTTCCCATAATCCCCACACTTCTCCTCCAAAGTATCGGTTAAATACATCTCTCATTAGTTGTGTTTTTCCTGCACTTTTTTTTCCTCTGTAGAATTGGTTTAAACCGCCAAAAATTGCTGCGGTACATATATTTTCTAATTGTAATGCTGTTTCTGCTAGAACTCCAACACTTCTTGTGTTGACATAGTTCGGCAATTGCCATTTTTCATAAGTATTTTTAGTCATGTTGATATCACCAAATAATTTAATTTTTAACTACTGAGTAGTAGAATACAGATTTTATATTTAAATGTTTCTATTTTTAACGACTAAATAGTAACAAATTTTATTTTTTGAAATAAAGAACAATAAACAAAAAAATCAATCCAAGAATTCATTGAACTTCTCAAAAGCCCTTCTTCTATGACTAATAGTGTTTTTCTCATTAATAGTCATCTCAGAAAAACGCTTATCAAAACCTTTGGGCATAAAAATTCTATCCCATTCAAAACGATCAGAACCACCAACAGAAACAATCTTACCTCTAACTCTACCCTGAAAACAAAAAATTTCACTTTTAGATCTTGCAAAACCAATTGAAGAAACGGCTTCTGCAGATAGCTCTTGCCCATCTAAAAGACTTGGTAATTTCTCGACACCAACAAACTTCAAAAAGTCTTTTATATATGGTCCCGGAAGTCCATTCCAAGCATCAAAAGAAAGTGATGTGTCTTCAACAAAACAAGGAACACCGAGTTTTTCAAAAGCAAGTTTTGCTTTAGCAAGAACTATTTCTTCTGCACTGCCTTGAAGTTCTAAAAGATTAATGTTTTCATTTACAACATCATGATTTCTTAAAATCATACGCGCCTCTTCCAGTTTGTTTTTATTACCAGTTACAAATATTAATTTAGCCATAAATCAAAAAAGAAGAAGGTTCTTAATAAATTTTTTGAAAAAAACAGTTATGAAATAAGGGGTTCCGGCGACCCCTTATAATCCCCAGCAACCTTCCGCTTCGCTACTCTGCAACTCCTTCGGAGTACGCAGTATCTTGCTCAGCGGTAAAAGAAAAGATTTTTTTCTGAACATCATTGATTATTCTCAC
>JAHIUF010000073.1 GCA_018817005.1 Nanobdellota archaeon | reverse complement strand
TTTGGATGTTCTTTTAATAGTTCTTTATATTCTTTAGAACCTTTTATTTTATCTATTGCTTTGGAAATTAACATTTAATAAAAAAAGAAAAAAGAATATTATTTAATCTTTTTGGTTTAAAAAATCTAAAAGATTATTGGTTGTCTTGCTTCAAGGGGATATTGGCTATTAGGTATGATAACTTTAATTCCTTTATTTTCAAGCTTTTTGAAAGAGTCCGGATGTTCTGTGTGTATTGGTATGAAGATTTTTGGTGCCATTTCTGTATAAACTCTTATTGCTTGACTTCCACCAACATGTCCTGAGCAGTGTGCTTTGATTATTGGAAGTTCAAATTCTTTGCACCAGGCTTCAACTTTATCATAATCAAGTTCCATTTCTGCATCGAAAGGCTCTGTTTTGGAATAAATATATGTGCTTCCTTTTTTTGGTCTTAAATCAATCATTTCTTGTATTGAAAAATTGTCTAAGAAGATAACGTAATCTTTCTGGTTATTTCTGATTGTGTCTGCGTTTACCCACATATTTGCTCTGACTGAAAATTTTTCTTTGGAGTCTTTTTTCTTTCTGTAAGTTGTGTCAAGTGGTATTGGGTGACTCTCATCTGCGAGGTTCTCTGCCAGTATTTCTCTTTGCCATCCAGGGTAATCTTTCATTTTTTCTTCAAGAGTTGAATCATCCATTATTGAACCATTCTTTTTTCTTGGAATAAATACAACAATATCTTTTCCTAAAACATCATCAAGTTTTGGACTGTATTGCGTTTTTATTTCTCTAGCATCAACACCTTTGTTTATTGGGCTTACTGGTTCATATTTTCCATGTCCCAAGTACTTGCCGTTTATTGTTAATGCTTCATCTCTGTGGTTTTCCCAGAATAATTTTAGAATGTAGAATTGTTTTGGGGTTATTGCTAGTTTTCGACCGTTCTCTTTTGCTGCCCTGTAAAAACTTATAAGCCTGTCCATGTCTCTCACTGGCCAATTCGCGATTGCTAAGTTTTTTGTTTTTTTCACAGCATTAGTTATTCTTTCACAAACTTGGTTTTCTGTTATTCCTCTTGTTTCGTTAATATTTGTTCCTTCACCGATAACTGCGTAAGGTTTTAGTTCTGCAACTCTTTTTATGAATGTTTGCGTCCATTCTTTGTGGTGTCCGTGAAGTCTGAAATCACCAGTGTAAACAACTGGTCCTTTTGATGTGTGAAAAATATAAGCCATTGCTCCTGGCAGTGAATGATCTACTCTCCATGCTTCAATTGTCATATTTTTTATTTTGAAAGTTGTCATGTTTTCGACTGGTGTTGTTGGTCTTAACATCTCTTCTCTGTCGCTTGGTTTTTTGTAGTATTCTCTGTACATAATGAAGTCTTCAAATCTTCCTGTTCCTGATTCTTGTAGTGCTCTTTGTACGAGATAACTTTCAGGGCTCGTAAATATTTGCATATCTGGTCTTAAGTGTGACTTACAACCAATATGGTCGAAGTGCGCGTGTGATTCAACAACTGCATCAAATTTTAATGGGTGTGTTTCTTTATGGCCTGATTTTGCAACAAAATCCGGTCGATAGAGTCCTTGTATTTTTGGTATTATTCCCATTCTTATAAGGTCAGTCATTCCTGCTGATTTTCTTGGTTGTGTGAATTCTGAAAAGAATTTTCCTTGTCTGTTAAAGTCTAATCCGTAATCTAGCCAAATTCTGACTTTTTTTACAGGGTCTTCTAAGAGTATTTTATTTCCTCCGATGACTCCTGCTCCGCCGTAATGAGTTGTTGAAACGTTTTTTGTTTGATTCATTTTTTTCACCTTTTATTTATTTTATCTCTTGTTCATATTATATGCTTGTCTTATTAGTGCCATTGCTGCTGGCACATCTGATTTTTTTGTTATGTTGAATCTCTTGTATCCGTCGTCTTGTTTCATGTCATTTGTTGTTAGTCCGTATTCATCTTTGAATGTTGGTTCTACTTTGATTTTGACATTTACATGTTCGGTTGAGGGTCTGATTTTGCAGAAGGTGTTTTTGGCTTTAAAGCCGATGCCATATTTTCGATATTCAGTTTTTATTTCTTTTCCTAAATCATTTATCTCTCCGACTAAAT
>JAHIUF010000002.1 GCA_018817005.1 Nanobdellota archaeon | reverse complement strand
AAAACAAAAATAACAAGATTTTTGAATGTTGAAAAAAGCTCTGCTTTTTCACAACAAAAAACAAAAATAACAAGATTTTTGAATGTTGAAAAAAGCTCTGCTTTTTCGCAACATATTTAAAAGGCACCCTCTTACTTTGCAATAATGAAAAATAAAAAAACCGAAGACAATGATGAAGATATAACTAGGGTAAAACTTCCTAGAGATGATCAAAGCATAGGGATAATTGAGCAGAGGCTTGGTGGAAGTAGATGTAATGTGAGATGTTTAGACGGAAAAACAAGGATTTGCAGAATTCCCGGCAGGCTTAAAAGAAGGTTGTGGGTTCGTGAAGGAAATGTTGTTTTGGTTGAACCTTGGGAGTTTGGCGGAGATGAAAAAGGCGACATCATATTTAAATATCGACCAAATCAAGTTCAGTGGCTTAAATCTAAAGGCTATTTAGAACAACTTGATGAATTCGAAGAATTCTAAAAACAATATTTTTTATTTCAAAATTAACTCTTTAAAATTTTTATATGCAGAAGGTATATCTTTATAGATTTTCGTTTCAATAATGCTTATTGGCTCAGATAAGTCTCTTTTTGTCATGAAATTTTTCCATTCTAAAAATTCTTTTTCAAAATTTTCTTTTAAACCTTGAAAAATGGCATTTGCACCTAAATGATATTGTTGATCTTGATTAATTAATTTATAATCTAATTTTTTTTTCATTTCTTTTTCAAGACAAAAGAAGAACAATTGTTTATCAAAAGCATCATAAATACCTAGACGTTGTTTGGTGATTTTATTTCTGGGTAAAAGAACAACTTTTCCTGTTTCAGAGAATTCTTTTGTATTTATAGTTATGTCTGTACTGCATCTTGATGCATTAAAAATCAGTTTACAAATAAGAGGAAAGCCATATAATTCATCCCAATACTCAAGACATAAAGTTTGTAAAGATATTCTAAAATATTTTTCTCGTTCAAAATTTGAAAGTGAGTGCATTACATTAAAGTACTCATCATAATTTTGTGTCATAATCATTGCACAAATATTCCTTTTTGCAATTTGTTTTTCTAATTCTTTTTTAGAAATTGGACGTTTATAGCATTCATTAAGTCTATTTTTCTTCTTGTCATTACATAAGGCTTTAAATTTGCTTTCTTCATCAATAAATGTAAAAAAATTGACTATCTTATCTAGCTCTTCCTGTAATAGTTCTTGCTTTTTTTGAGAAGTTATTTGTTCATCCCATTTAATTCTTTCTTTAGCATCATTTATATTGCATTTTTCCATTAAATAATCATTCACTAATCGTTTTTTCTTTTCGTTTTGTTGACATACTATTGATTCGCCTCCTGCAAATATGATGATATGATAATCATCATAACTATCACTAAAGGGAACAATTGTGGTTTTGGTTTTCCATTTCTCATGATAAAAAACAAGGTTATGAGATTCAAATTGTCGTAGCACTTCATGTTCTAAACTATCTTCAGAAGAACAATACAATCCATTTTTACCAGCGCGAACTTTCATAAGAAACGAGAACGGATTCATAATTAAAAAATTATGTAGTAGTAAATACCACTTCAAAACAAAAAGATTTATATTTTCAAAAGTTTTCCTATTACTTATGAGCGATTGTTTAGAAATACTAAAAGATAATGGTATGACTAATTCGGAAGCAAAAATATATTTAGCATTGTTGCAATTATCTGAATGCACAGCAGGAGAAATCGCTAAAGAAACAAGATTTTTCAGAAAAAATGTTTATGACTCATTAGAAAAACTTTCTGCTAAAGGATTCGTAACCCATAACATTCAACGAGGAAAAAAGTATTGGAAGCCAACCGATCCTGAAAGAATTAAAAGCATCACCGAACAAAAACTTCTAAATTTAAATCAGATATTACCTGAATTAAAATCAAAATATAAACAAAAAAAGAGTGACAGAATAATTGAGGTTTATGAGGGACTGGAAGGTGTAAAAGCATGGAATGATCTGATGATTAAAAAAGCAAAAATTATCTATAACATTGGAGCTTCAAATCAAATGTTTGAAAAATTAAAATACTTCACACCATATTTGGCAAGAGAGGGTGTTAAAAGAAAAATAAAAGGAAAATACTTGTTTAATCATGATACAAAAAAAGTTCAAGAATTAGAAAAATACCCTGAATTTGAATATCGATTTCTACCTAAAAATTTTAGGACTGCAACGCAAATAATACTGTTTGCTGATTACTCATGCATATTCATATGGTTAGAAAACCCCTTATCCATCCTCATTAAAAGCCAAGAAATAAATAAAGGATTTATGAACTATTTCAATTTTTTATGGAGCATATCAAAAGAAAGAAAGTAATTGCCACGTTCATTATTTACCTTTGTTCTCTTCTTTCAAAAAAAGAATTATTAAAATTAACACACTTAAACATATGTACATATCTGCAAAGTTAAAAATCGGCCAGAATTTTAAATCAATAAAATCAATTACAAAACCTCTGAAAACACGATCTATAAAGTTACCAGTTATCCCTGCTAAAAGCATCATTGTGAAAAAACCACTCTTTTTAGGAAAATGTTCATAATTCATCATTACAACACCAATAGCAATTAAAGAAACCCAAATCAACGGTGTGTTAAAGCTTTTTAAGATTCCAAAACTAGCACCCGTATTTTGAACATAGTTTATAGCTAAAACTTTCAAATCAATCATTGGTTTACTTAATAAAACGAGAAGTTTTGTTAGCTGATCTAGTATAACAAATAATACAAAGAAAATTGTTCTTTTGTAAAAAAGTTTCATTCTCACCAAGAGGCTTTCTTATTATGTTCAGAATCAGCAATTCGCTCAATTTTTTGAACACGTTGATTTATCGCATCTAACTCTGCTTTTATAGTATCAAGCTTTGCAGATATAAGCTCTAAATCTTTATTTTGAGGTATTGGTTGAGCATCAAAAGGAGAACTCGTCTTTTGTTGCTGTGCAAACAATGATCTATTGGAGTCATCCCTTTTCACTTGTTCAAAAGCTGATTCACTAGGCGGAAGACCATCAGGTGTATTTATTAAACCGTCAGTTTTATGCTGGTCTAAGCCAAGATCCATATTCATATTAGTGCTGTTGTCATTCATTAAAGGATCATCAAAATTGAAATCTTCCTCTTTCTTCCAAAATTTTAATTTATCAACAAAACTCATTATTTACCACCAAAATTTTCTGTTAGTATAACTGTTAAAGCCTCTGGACTCATAGTGAACACTTTAAACATTATAGTTTTCGGATAAACAATAACATTTCCATTTTTCATATGGCCAAAAACTGATATCATTTGTGAAGGATTATTTAAGAAAACTTGTTGAATTACTCCTGCAAAAATAAAGTCTTTCAACAATTGATTGGTGTAACCCTGTGATTCCAAACTTGACTTTACGCTTGCTGCAGAAACACCTTGTTTTTCAGCGACCAACTCAGAAAAAACCGTTAAAGTATTTTCTGATAACAATATCTCCTTTACCTTTTCTTTGCTAATCTGCACATTACTTAAATCAAAATATTGAAAGTTTAAATCATCCAATAATCCTAATTCAAAAATAATCATTTTAAAATTTGACAATAACATCTCTTCTATACTATCACTTTGATAGTTGGCCTGCAACTCTGCAATCTTGTCTTTCCTCAAAAAAACAATATTTGTGCCCGCAGTGTTATTCGAAGACCCAGAACTAACCTTTTCAAGATAATTTCTTACATCTCCAGATTCAGAAATTATATCATCATAAATCTTTGCACCACCCCTCTCTTCAGGAACAATTCTTACTTCTACACCAGCAATTATTTTTTCATCAGATTTTAACAGGATAAGATTTTTTGAATTCTCAATACCTTTTTTAAAGTTTACAAAATCATTGTACACCACCGCGCCAACAACACCTAAAAGAATCAAAAATAAAAGAAGCAAAACAACGAGTATTTTGAAAAAAATCTTTCCAAATCTAAAAGCCATAACAATAGCTATAATTGACAAGATAACAGCAAACATTGCAACAAATGCAGGATTTATCATATTCAACCTCAAAAAACAATTCGAATTTATTACTATATAAATTTTATGCAAAATAAAATTTTTATCCAAAAATCAAGAGATTTTTGATTATATAAATTTTATTAAATTTTATTATTAACTCAACATATTTTCTGCAACACAGCCTCTTAAATAAAGATTACCAGACTCGTCAAAAACAGCGATTGTTTTTGTACCAGATTTTATTATGAAATCTTTTGCAGCAGGATCTTGAACATAATTAACATTGTCATCCAATTTCTCATTTAATTTTAATTCCGACCTTAAATAAAGATTTCCATCCCCATCTATGGCTGCAACAACAGCATCATTAGAATTAGTAATCTTAAACGCTTTTGTTGTCGGCAGAGTATAAATTATTTCGCCTTTTAAAAGCCAAATACCATTAGTGTCAAGCGAAGCAACAACAACACCATTAGCTTTTACAACAAAATTCTTTAAAGAATCAAACGTTGAAATATCACAATTACCAACAGCCACTAAATCTTCATAAATAAGATTATTGTCCAAGCCAAACACATAAATATTATTGACGAACTCGTTTTCAACAGTGTCAAAAGTTGTAGCCCTAACCCTTTGTCCTTTGAAGTTGTAAACATATTCAACCTCAATTATTCCATCATTACCAAAATCAACGCTTATAAGCCTGTTATCTGAGTCGTAATAAAACACAATTCTATAATTTGAAGAGTTAGTCTTAGTTTTAACATTACCATTTAAATCATAAGTGTAAGTATAAACACCGTCAGAGGTCATTTTGTTGGTTCCTGAAGCATATAAATAACTTGATTTTTGACCATCTATAGTTCTAAACAATCGGTTGCTATTATCATCATAATCATAAAATATACTCGTATCAAAATATTCATTATCTGTAACAGTAGTCAACCTGTCAAGCGAGTCATAACCAAAAGTTACAGATTCCAAAGTTCCATCCATGAAATCAATAGTTTCAATATTTCCCTCGTCATCATAAGCATAGGTTTCATCAAAGAACGATCCAACAGAACCACCAACAGGGTTTGTTTTGATTGATTTAACCCAGTCACGCTCATAATACTCAAAAACAGTTGTTATGAGATTATCATAATTAATATCTTTAATGTTTCCCGCAGGATAATAATTATAAGATAAAGTCTTAACCTTACCGTTAGGAGTTGTAACTTGAACTGAATCAACCTGGCTTAAAAGGTTGTAAAAATATTCTGTTTTAACACCAGCAGGGTCAATAATCGTCTTTACGTTTCCTGCAGAATCATAATCATAAGTGGTTATAAACGTGTTTCTTACAAACTCCGTTTTTGAAGAACTTTCCTCCAACTGAACATAATCAAAATAAACCTTTCCAGTATTAGTTGTGAATTCTGCTGAATGAAGCCGAAGATTCAAAACACAATCCAAAATTCTGTCACCATTAGAAGAATCTTCAGGGTCAAACGATACAGAAATAGTTTGCCATGAATTAGTCAGAGCCAGATTTGCACCAGCCCAAGAATCATTATAATGATCCTCACCCACATTTTCAGGAGTGATAGGCCAAACATAACCATCTTCATCAAGATCAGAATATAATCCATCACCATTAGCATCATACCGACATCTGACATAAGCCCCAACATAACTACTCGGAACATCAAGAATCATAACTTCAGCACTAAGAGTGTATTCCTTGCCTTTTTCAATGCTCAAAGATTGGTCTAAAGAACAAGAACCATAAGGACTAACTGAAAGTTCTGCCTGATTATTAACAACTCTTGCGCAAGGATTCGCCGCATTATTATATGCAGACCAGATATTCCAATAATCAAGATCATACTGAAAGCCAGGATCCATAACTAAGTTAACAAAGTTATCAGCCCTTGTTTCTTTAATAACTCTGCCTTTATTGTCATACTCAAAAAGATAAGTTCCAGACATGTCTATGACTTTGCAAATCCTGCCCCAAGAATTAATTTCATCAGCATTACCACAATCATTATCATAAAAATAAGTTATCTGAATATCACCACAAACACCTTCCTCATCAATGTAGCCATCGCAATCATTATCAATCTCATCACAAACCTCACCATCTAGAGAAGGTGAACCGTCATTAGCACAAGCACAGTTAGTCAAACCATCATCTTTCACACCATCACAATCATTATCAACACCATCACAAACTTCGATAGGCATTGTTTGTCTCCAAGACCACTTTGCACCGTCATTAACACAAGTATAACTATCATATGAATTACACTGTTCAATATCAGAACATTCAATTAAAAGACTATACCATACTCCGCCAAAAGGATTTGGAACTGCAAGACAAAGATTTATGTCCTCTAAGGATATTGTACCAGGGTCATAACAATTACCCTCAACATCTACACAGGAATCTTCATAACCACAACAAGCCTCAACATCATTAACAACTCTGTAATACTCATTTGCATCATCACCACAACAATTCTTAGTTGAAACAGTGTTATCACCTGAAAACAAAGAAGAGTCAAAAGCTATTCCACCTAGGTCGTAAGGTGTCTGGTCAGCAACATTATTATTACAAGTGTAAGCGCAACTATCAGGATTTAAACCTTCATCAATATCAGAATCACAATCATTATTAAAACCATCGCAAATCTCTGAAGCTCCCGGATTAACACAAATTGCACATTTAGAATTTTCTTTCTCATCACACAGTTCATCAATAATATCCAACGGAGGATTAATAGGACAAATAGGCGAATCATCCGATGTATAATCATCACAATCATTACCACCCAAAGGACAAAGACTGCTACTTGAATATCCCATTGAAGCATCACAGTAGTTATCGTTATCATCATCACAACCCTCATCAATTTGTTGGTTGCAGTTATCATCCTTATTGTTACAAGCTTCAACAGTTAAGCCTCCTCCATCATACCAGTCACAACCCTTATAATCATACGAAAGACAAGTTGTTTTATCAAAACCAACACATGAAAAAGGATTCAAACTAGGATTTAAAATACAAGATTGTGTGTAAGCACAATTCCAATCAGGCACCGAATAAGCATAATCAGCAGCACAAGCATTACCGTCAATAAGATAAGAGCTGCAAGAAACAAGGTTATAATCAGAAGTTGACTGTAACGGATCCCTTATACAATAAGATCCAACATCAGGAACACCATCATAATCAACATCTACCCATTTGCACAGATTAGAAAGTGTACAGAAATCACCAAAACTAGACTGATAATTACTATAAAGCCAACCAAGACCCTTACAAAAATCCATCAAAAAAATACTATTATCACAAACATTCTGTTGCTTACAATTCAAATTTGTAGGGCAAGAACTATATGTGAAACTAGAACAGCTAATACTTCCTTTACACTCTCCAGTACAAGCACAATTAGTCAAACCATCATCAATATAACCATTGTAGTTATCATCAAAATTGTTGCATTTCTCAACACAATTAACACCATCATTCACAGCACCATTGCAATTATTATCATATAAATCACAAACCTCAGCAGGCATGTTGCTTACATCATACCAACCCCAAGTAACACCACGATCAGGGGTTGTGCACTTCCATTTTGTGCCAACCAACTGGCAAGCTTTATCAGCAGTACAAGTAGTCCAAACATTGTTATAGCAAAGATAAGCACCACCACTTGAAACTGTTGAAGGAGCATCAGAAATATAACATCTACCTTTAGGTAAAGGTGAATCTGCAACGCAATCAGTTGAGTGCAAACAACAAGCATCTTTATCAGTATCAGGAAAATCAAAGAAATACTCCTCCAAATCATCACCACAACAATCACCCTTTGAAGCAACCTCACCACCACTATCAAACAAATAATAACCAAAAACAATACCAGAATCACCAGATGTTTTATCACAAACAGCAGTACAATAACCAGAAGTTGAATCAGCTAAACTACAACAAGCAGTTCCTTCATCAATCAAAGTATCACAATCATCATCAATACCATTACAAAGCTCGGTTGTAGGAGAACCACCATTACACCTACAATTAGCAACACCATCATCCTTAATTCCATCACAATCATCATCAAAATTATTACAAACCTCAGAAGGCGCATAAATAAGACTTTGACACTCAAAATCACCAGAACCAATATCAGGATCTTTATAACAATAATGACTATCAGCACAATTAGTCAATATCCAATCAGTAGAACCACCAGAATTAATACAACGACCCACACTATCACACTCATCCCAAGTATGACGCCTAATAACATCATAACCATAACGACCACAACCAAAACCAACACTACCATAAAGAACACCACAAAAAGTTAAAAACTCATCATTACAAAAATTACCTTCACTAGCATACCAACCATCATTACAACAAATTGAACCAGAACACTGAGTGCCAGAATAATATTTACAAGTACCCATAAGAGGATCAAGAGTACAAGCATCAAAATCACAAATATAATGGTCAGGACAATCCGAAGTACGTTCACAATTACAACTAGCCGCAGCACCAAAAACAAAAGAAGATGAAAAAGTAAAAACTAACAAAACCAACAACAACTGTTTTATTATGTTTATGATTTTCATTCTTCAACTAATGCAGGAACCATTTCTTTAACTCTTAATAAAGGATTTTCTTCATATATAACTTTTGAATATATTCCTTCACCTTCTGTTGAATCAAAGAGTCCTCTCGTTACTTTCCTTATAGTTTTCCACGTTTTGCTAACAAGGTTTGTTCTTGGATAATATTCTGTTTTTGAAACCAACCAATTCTGATTGTCTTCTTGCACTTGTGTTTGCATCGTTCTTCCAAGACCATCAACAAATGCTATTAAAACTGCTGTCTGTTTATCATCTATTTTCGTAATGGTTTTTATCCAGTTTGGATTTCTTTCGTTTTCAAAGAAATGATATTCATAAGTAACATCCGGATTTTTTAAATCAGAGCCAGGACCAGCAGATTTTATTAATCGATTAAAAGAATCAAATTCATACTCTGCTTGTTCCCCATTTGAACCAATAACTTTTTCAGTCAGATATTTATTGTTTAAATACGTTTTTGATTCATGTCCCAAAACATTTTTTGCGCAAGTTAGTACTGAATGTTGAAATCCATTAACATTTTCATTATTTGAACAAGGATTAGTATTATCACCATAAAAAAAGTATGCTGAGTTTCCAAGAGCGTCTTTTGATTCTAAAACATTACCATACTTATCGTATGATACTATTGTTGAAACAACCCTGTTCGGTGTTGGAACGACACTCTTTGATTTAGCATATTCTGTAGATGCTTGTGTTTTGTCATTAACCCAAATCTGAGACTGAAACGGATACCAGTCATCATCAAAGCTTTTCCAAATATTTCTTGAAAAGGATAATATATTTGCATTCGTTTCTGTATTCTCAAAAGTTTTTGTTTCATAAATTTGACTAAACATATTTTTTTCTTTCATTTCAGGATAATTCTCATAAGCATATTTTGTTGTAGAAATTAATGTTTTTCCATCAGTATTTGTAGCAAAAGTTTTTCTTAAAAATCCATCTGATTGATACTCATATTCAACACTGCTTGTCATTCCATCTTGAGTGGATTCAGACTTTGTAACTTGGTTTAGTCCTGATGAAACATATCCTTTATTGCTAATCACAGTTTTTTTTGAATATTCATTAACACTTTTCTGTATCAAGGTTTTGTCATTATCATAAACACTAACCATAGACACCAATCCACGTTTATGTTCTTGACTTTGTTCTGCAGCATGATATTCCTTATTAGAAATTTCTAAAACATCTGGAATTTCGTTGTTATCTCTATCCCAATCTTGTCCAACAACAACACCGCAACCTTGAGATTCTTCTTGAATAAGTATTTGAAACCTTGCTTTTCTAGTGCCACCTTTATTTGACCAGACAGAGTATAAACCATCGCTTATTGCCTTTCCAGCATTATTATACTCTAAATTACTTATACAATAACCACCACTATTACCTTTACAAATATCTTTAACAAATGTTCCTATCGACCACAATTCTAATTTAACACCTGTTGGTGCAAAAAATATTTGATTACACTTAGTATCAGCAATTTTTTGACAAACGCCATAATCACTATCAGAATCTATCTCTCCATCAGAGTTAAGATGACATCTGGTTAAGTTACCGTAAGTTTTTCCAGTATTAGGATTAGTTTCAGCAGTTGTGAATTTGTAAACTTGATACCCATAACCAACTTTTTCTTCTTCATCATAGAATGGTATTACTGTAACTTGTCCATAAGTAACTTTTGGTGAGGCATATATTGAACCTTTATAAATTCTATCGTCTAAAATATTTGACAAACCATGAGCTGGTTCAACTGTTGCAACACCTGAACTTTCACCATAAATATTTTTTTGGTTAATACCATCATTTTCATCTGTATCAAAAAAAATTTTATTGTATAAGAATTTCTGACTTACACATTCATCAATTCCATTACAATTTCTTATCAAACTTACTCTTAGTCCTCCACCATAATGTGTATCTTTTGACTCCACCTCTTTATTGGACATTGTAGTATAATCTGCATCTAAAGAACCTATTTTCGTGTATCTATCCGGCTCATAAACAAACTCTGTTATTCCACCATTAGGCCATTTAATACTGGTCATGCTCCAAGCATCAGGCAAAAGACCATCGGGAAGCCCGCTCTCTCTATAACCATAATTTTCAATGTAATAACCCCAACGATCATAATATCTATCAGTCCATTTTGGGTTTGAACTATCATACTTAAAATTATAAGGAGGCAGATTCTCTTTTCCCATTGAATCATATTGTGTTAAGCTTTTAAGTGTTAATTGACCACTACTTGACCCGGAAATTCCTTGCATTAAAGAATAGTCATAGTTAAACTTGTAATCTGTGACTTTTTCCAAACCATCATTTTTAGTTTTAGCATATAGAATCACTTCATCAAGTTTTTTTTGATGAAGAGCACTATTCTCTTCTTCTTGTGCGTCAAGTCTTGGACTTGTAACAAAAACTGCTTTGTGAGTTGGTGTTTCTATTGATTTTAAGTATGAAATACTCATCTCCTGTGTGCTTCTTGAGCTTAAACCGTTAGCATCACTTTTACAAACAAATTTGTAAGGTTGATTTAAAGTAAAGCTATCTGAAAGCGTTTCATATTCAAACTTTATCCAATTACCTTCATCACCTATGCTTGGTCCTACTATATTATCAGAGTCCTTATAATTAACACTTTCAATCATCTCAAGCTTCCAAGTATATGGATGAGGTGTGTTTAATTCAAAACTCATACGACCATCACCGCTTGAACAAGAAGAACTGGTTGTTAGAGCTCTTTGGGTTTTTGAGGATTGTATTAATTCTTTTTTTGTAAAATAGTATTTTGTGCCATCAAGCCCTTTAAACAAGAAGCCTTCAAGTAAATCTCCGTTAAATAAAGGTTCTATATCATTTTGGAACAAGGTTGATGTTTGTTGCAATTTATATCTAAAATTATTCTTACCAGCATATTTGTTCCAACTCTTACTAACAACTAATAATCCTGAAGTAGAAGGCAAAGAAACATAAAATGTATCTGGTGATTCTTCATCAACATCCCATGATTTTGCATTTCCAAAATATTCTTCTAATCTGCAATAATAGATATTTTTGGATTCCAGTTCTTTTCCATTATTCATTTTCACCTTACAAACATGATATGAACAAATTCCTTCTTCTTCTAATATCTCCAGACCATTAGACCATCTTACAACTGGACAATCACTATCTTCATCGCACTCAATTGTTTCATGAGTATCACAAACAGTGCCACCAGCTAAAGAACAACTCATTTCATTGAAAGGACGGTAATTCGTTGGTTCAACACAATAAACAGCTGTTGACGTTGAACTATAATATTTTTTTACATCATCAGGATCAACTATGTTAAACCAACCATCAATTTTTACCTGATTAGTTTTACCAATTTCTAACTGCATTCCTGAAAAATCAGATTTAACACCTATATTTCCTGAAAACAACAAGCCATCAAGCGTTGACTCAATAAATTCCCCTATTATTGATCTGTAAACATAACTCATCATATATATATCGCTTGAATGATAAAAATTTTGTCCAAGCGCAGATACTAAATGTGAAAGCCATGTTGCAGCTGAATCAATAAAGCCAGGTTTTTCTTGTTTAAAATATATTTTAACATTATTCCTATTATACTCATCTGGGACTCCATTAACATTTCTTGTCACAGCTCCAGTTCCAAGACTCCACCCAAGACCAACCCATGAAGCAGTTTGAGTCGTTGATATTCCTGCTTGGTAATTTAGAACTACCGGATAACTCATCCCTCCTCTTCCAGGAACAGTAAATAAAGGTATACTTAAACCCATGTCTCCAGTGTATAAATCGATATTTACAAGTTGTGAGTAATCTTGAAATTGGTATGATTCAACATTTGCATGAACAGATATTAGACTTATTAGAAATATGAGCATGATAATAAATGAATTTAATCCATTTCGTATTTTCATTATTTTATCCTCGCAACCAATTGTCCATTTACCCACACATAATCTGTTATAGTATCTTTTCCAGAATCTACTTTAGAAGAGTCTGGAATTTTTGAAACTTCTGCTATTTTCGGTTTTTCCAAAACTTTAACATACAAAAAATCTTCTATTGTTCCCCCAGAACGCTGCATTTTATAACTACAATCAACAACATTTTTGTTTTTTCCTAAAACACTGTACCATTCCATGTAGTCACGAAGTTCAGAGTATGAATACTTTTTCTTCCTATAACCATTTAAAATATCATAATAAGTGCTTTTTGCCTCTGAATAACTATCAATTTCTTCTGGACAAGAAATCACGTTTACTGATGGGATGGTTGTTGTCTTAACAGTTGTTGTTTTAACAGCAAAACCACCTATGTTTAAATAATCTGAATAATTAGCCTGCATTGTATAAAACATGCTAAATAAACCTAATAAGAAACTAATCAAAATTATTACTTTAAATCTCTTTAAACCAATTTTATTAATTTTCTAACACCCTATTACTTTTATAAAAACTCTTAGTAAAATAGTATTTAAATGTTTCGATATAAAAATTAGTTCCACTCTAAAGTTATTACGAACATTTAAAAAATTGCGAGTTCATTGAATATTTAATGAATAGTTTAATTAGATTAGAGAATATTTCTAAAATCATAGATAATAAGAAAATATTGAAAGATATTAACTTTGAAATTCAAAATGGAGAAATCTTTGGAATTATTGGAAAAAATGGTGCTGGAAAGACAACTCTTCTAAGAATTCTAATAGGTTTTTATCATTACAATGGTGGAAAATATTATATTTATAATGATGAAAAAATACCTTTAAACAAAGATTTTCTAAAAAGTAATTTTGGTTTTGCATCACAAGAAAACTGTTTTTATGATGGGCTGACAGTTTTTGAAAACATCAAATACTTTGGTAAAATGTATTTTATGAAAAAAAATATTTTGATGTCTAAGATTGAAGAAGTGTTAGAACTTGTAGATTTAAAAGAACAAAAAAACACTCTTGCCTCAAACCTTTCGGGAGGGATGAAAAGAAGACTTGACTTGGCTTGTGCTTTGATTCACTCGCCGCACGTTTTGATCCTTGATGAGCCAACAGCAGAACTTGACCCTGTAACTGCTAATCATTTATGGCGAACACTCAAAAACATTAATGAGTCAGGAACAACCATAATTTTATCATCCCATTTTTTAAATAAAGTTGACCATCTGTGTGATCACATAGCAATAATTGATGATGGTTATATCTTAGAAACTGGAACTCCTAAAGAGCTAAAAGAATTATATTCTCATAATGAAGAGTTAATATTACAAACATTTCCAGGGCATTATCAAGAAATAGTTAATTATTTGAACGCTTATAATCTTGCAATATCTAAAACTCAGATACGAGATAAGTCGCTTGTTATATACACGAAAGATGCTGGTCAAGTTTTAGAGGTTCTAATAAAACTTTTGAATGATTTAAGAGAGAAAATATTGGAGTTAGAAGTTAACAAACCATCTCTTAATGAAATATTTGAATCAGTTACTGCAAATAAACCTGTTGTGAATAAAGAAAGTGAGATTAATAGATACATAAAAGATTCTGTTGAAAAATATAAAAATTCTGAGCTTAAAAAAAAGTTACTTGAAAGTTATCCGAAAGAAACCGTTGAAAAAATATTAAGTCAAAAATGAAACACCTAATAACTCTTTGGGAAATGGTTTTGAAACATTTCAAAATAATTGGTAGGTCAAAAACAACTTTACTAACGGTTTTCATGGGTCCGCTCTTAATCATATTTATTGTTGGTCTCGCGTTTAATAACCAAACTCTGCAGAATATAAACCTTGGTTTATACATAAACACTAGTTTGAACGAAAGTAACTACTTGGATTTAGATTTTGAAAATCCAGCCATTAGCCAGATATATGCAATTCTTAATGAAAGTTTCATAGTTGAATACACCGATTCTCAAGGCTCATGCATTAATGGTGTTAAAACAGGAATTTATCATGCGTGTTTAGAATTGCCTTTTGAATTAAATCCTGAAGACAGGTTATCTGATAATTATCTGAATATATTTGTTGACTTGTCACAAATAAATCTGGCATATTCTTTATTAAATGACATTTCAGAAACCGTATCTGTGGAAACCAAGAGATTAAGCTTATTATTTACAGAAAAACTTCTTTCTGAGATTGAAAACACAGAATTTGTTTTAGAAGCAGATAATGTAATGATGCTTGGACTTGAAGACACAATGACTACGATAAACGATAATTTATTGCAAGCACAAACAGATCTTGACTCTATGATGTTGGTTACTGAAGATATCGATGAACTAGAACAAATTCCAACTTTAGTCTCAACTCTTAGTATGAGTCTTGAAGATTATGATTTATTATCAAATGAAATACTCTATGACTACCAAACAACGCAAGAAGAACTATTAAGCCTAGAAGAAGAATATGATGATGCTTGTTGGAATTCATCTTCAACTTATTGTGATGAACTCTTTGAAAATATCAACAATTTAGAAGATAAAAGCACTATGTTAAGTTATTATATTAATTACATAAGTTCAAATGAAAACATCACAGATATTGCAGATGAACTTTTAATCTTATCAGATCAAGCAACAACAACTCTGGATAATATAAATAATAATGTTGTTGAAGCAGAAAATCTCAGGGTTTCAGCCATTAAATTTGTGGAAGACGGAAGTCTCGATTTAGAAATGGCAGTATTGGATCTTTCAACTATTGGTTTAGACATAACAACTGTTCTTGATGGTTTTTCTCAAATACAAATAAAAGATTCAGAAAAAATAATTAACCCTATGAACATATCCATTCAAACAGTTACAAAAGAAGGGACTTTTTTAGATTACTCATTTCCACTCTTAATAATTTTAGTAATTTGTTTCTTAGGAATATTATTATCCTCAAATATTGTTATGATTGAAAAGAAGTCCAGTGCTTTTTTCAGAAATCACATTACACCTGTTAAAGAATTCATGTTTTTGGCAAGTATATTCATAGTTATGCTTATAATAATGATTGTAGATGTCGTAATAGTTATGCTCGTAGCATCAATATTTTTTAATTTTAACACATCAATAACAACCCTGCCTGCATTATTACCTGCAATCCTCATTATTTCTTCAGCATTCATACTTATTGGTATGAGTATCGGTTTTATTTTCAAAGATGAAGAAGGCGCAACTATGACTAGCATTTTCTTAAGCACAATACTATTTTTGTTTTCACCAATTGTAATCCCATTAGAAAACATGTCTGTTGCACTTAGTAAAATTGCTGGTTTCAGCCCTTTAGTTTTGGGTCTTGATGTTTTGAAAAAAATTATCTTGTTTGAGATACCATTATTTGAATGCGGTATTAAAGTGTTATTTTTGTGTATTTACGTAATAATATTTATACTGTTAATATTCTTCACTTATCAATCTCATAAAAAAACTATGTAGATAAGACACTAAAAGAAGAATCAACAATTATCTTTATAATCATATCTTACGCATTCCATGTTGTAAGCATCTTCATATTCTATACAATCCCATGAATCTGCAGTACTCCATTTTGAACATTGAAGCCCTTCGCTTTCAATAAACGCATATTCTGTGCATAAAGGATATTTTTTCCAACCATACCCTGCACATTGCTCCACACTTCGCCACTGTTCCTCAACACAATATCTTTCAGGAACACATTCTGATTCATCAGAAACTTCAGAATTCTCATTTACAACATTACCTGTTAACAAGTTTGAAGAAGCTGCTTTTACAGGAGAATAATTACAGGAGTTATTTGATAAAAAGACAACGAGTGCAACAATTGCTACGATTCCTAATATCACAATCATCCCAGCATATTCACTTTTAACACTATTTCCCATCTCATCACCCAATAATATGATAATATAACAGAATTGAAACTCGAAAATATTTAAATGTTTCCCTTTTCTCTTTTGACAAATTTAATTATTTTATCAACCACTTCTTCTGGAGAAATATTTGTCGTGTCAATGACCAAATCATATTTTGAAAGGTCTAAATGTGAAAAACCATAATGAGACAAATATCTTTTTTCATCGCTTTTCTCACGTTCAAAAATACTTTTTTTTAAGTCTTCAACACTCGCAAAAACTTGTTCATTCCTATCAGTGTTCTCTTTAAGATCCTTAAAAATTCTTTTTGCAGCCTCATCAATTGAAACCGATAAAAAAACTTTGATTGAATGTGGTATAAAATGAAATGATGTTCTTCCTTCAATTACAAAGTTATCCTCTTTATTTCCAAGTTCTGTTTGGTATTCATCAACTTCTGTATCTGTTGAAGGATCTGTTTCTCCAAGTTTATTATACTCATTTATGGTCATACCCCTTTTTTTAGCCATGTCACGTCTCAACTGACCCATGTAATAACGTTTAAATCCAAGTGTTGTTGCAAGAAGTTTTCCAACAGTACTTTTTCCTGAACCTGCATTTCCAGAGATTGATATAATCATACATATTGGTTAACAGCTAGTTTTTTTATATTTATCTATATTTATCGTATTTATTCGTATTAATCAAAAAAAGTCTCTCTTTATTTATCGTTATTTGATAAGTTATCCGGCCGTTATATTTATAAACAAAGCATAATTTGTAAAAAACACTATAAAAAAAACATTGATTATAAAAAAATAGTGAGGTGTATTCAATGACAAACAACAATAATTTACAACCAATATTTATATTGCCTGAAGATTCCAGAAGAACAAGTGGAAAAGATGCTCAAAGAATGAATATAACAGCTGCAAAACTAGTTGCTGAATCTGTAAGAACAACACTTGGTCCAAAAGGCATGGACAAAATGATTGTTGACTCAATGGGAGACGTAACTGTTACAAATGATGGAGTTACTATTCTTGAAGAAATGAATATTGACCACCCATCTGCAAAAATGATTGTTGAAATTGCAAAAACTCAAGAAGACGAAGTTGGTGATGGAACAACAACTGCAGTGGTGCTTGCAGGAGAACTTTTAAAGAAAGCAGAGAGTTTATTAGATCAGGAAATACACCCAACTGTTATTGTCAAAGGTTACAGACTTGCTGCTGAAAAAGCACAAGAAATACTTAATCAGATGGCTGTCAATGTTACTGACAAGGACATTTCTACTTTGAAAAAAATTGCCATTACAGCCATGACTGGTAAAGGCGCAGAATCCAGAAAAGAGCAATTAGCAGAATTAACAGTTAAAGGAATTACAAGAATTACACAAAAAGAAGGAAACAAAATAGTAATTAACACTGACGACTTAAAAATTGAAAAAAAAGTTGGTGGAAGTGTTGAAGATACAGAACTTATTGAAGGAATTGTTCTTGATAAAGAAAGAGTTCATTCAGGTATGCCAAGAACTGTTGGAAACGCAAAAATTGCTCTTTTAGATATGGCTTTGGAAATTAGGAATACTGAAACTGATGCAAAGATTTCTATTACTGACCCTGAAAAAATGCAGGCATTCCTTGATATGGAAGAAAGCATGATTAGAAAAATGGTTGAAAAAGTTGTCCTAAGTGGTGCAACTGTTGTATTCTGTCAAAAAGGTATTGATGATATGGCACAACATTTTCTTGCAAAAAAAGGAATATATGCAACTAGAAGAGTTAAAAAATCAGATATGGAATTATTATCAAAAGCAACAGGTGCAAAAATTATATCAAACCTTGAAGATTTATCTTTAAATGATCTTGGTAAAGCAGGATTTGTTGAAGAATTAAAAGTCGGCGATGAAGCAATGACTTATGTCAGAGAATGCAAGAATGCAAAAGCAGTAACTATTCTCATCAGAGGTGGAACAGAACATGTTGTTGATGAGATAAAGAGAGCTATGGAAGACGCAATTGGTGATGTTGCTGCAGCTTTGAAAAACAACAAAATAGTTGCTGGCGCTGGCGCTCCTGAAATGGAACTTGCAAAGGAACTTCGAAAATATGCTGATTCTTTATCAGGAAGAGAACAATTAGCTGTCCAAGCATTTGCAGAAGCAATGGAAGTAATTCCAAGAACTCTTGCCGAAAACGCAGGACTTGATCCTATTGATGTTATTGCAGACCTTAAGTCCAAACATGATAATAATGAAAAATGGGCTGGAATCAATGTTTTCAGCGGCAAAGTTATGAATGCCTGGAAAGAAGGAGTTATTGAACCTTTAAAGATTAAAACTCAGGCTGTAAGCAGCGCTGCTGAAGTCGCAGTTATGATACTTCGAATTGATGATATCATAATGAGCGAAAAAGGTGGCGGTTCTCAAATGCCACCTGGAATGGGCGGAATGCCACCTGGCGGAATGTATTAAAATTTAATCAAAATTTATAAAAACAAACTTTTTCTTTTATTTTTAATGCTGTTAGAAAAATTTAAAGATAAAATTCCGAAAAAGGTTTTTTCTGTTCTAAAAAACAGGGGTTTTGAAACCCTTAGACCTGCCCAGTATAAAAGCATAAAAGCAGGACTTTTTGAAGATGAAAACCTTCTTGTCTGCACACCTACTGCATCTGGAAAAACGCTTGTTGCAGAGTTAGCGATTCTAAACGCGATATTTCACGACAAGGGAAAAGCAGTTTACGTCGTTCCTCTTCGTGCGCTTGCATCAGAAAAATTTAAGGATTTTAAAAGGCACTATGGAACTTATTTCAAAATAGCTATAAGTTCAGGCGATATTGACAGCGCAGACTCATACCTTGAAAAGTATGATTTAATAATCACAACCAGCGAAAAATTTGACTCACTAATCAGACATAAAGCTCACTGGATTTCAAGAGTTAAAGTTGTAATATTGGATGAAATACACCTCTTAAATGATACTTCAAGAGGGCCAACACTTGAAATCCTCATAACAATTCTTAGAAAATTATTGAAAAATTTACAAATAATCGGCCTTAGTGCAACAATTGGTAATCCAGAAGAACTTGCAAGTTGGCTTTCTGCAAAACTTGTTGAAGATAAGTGGCGTCCTGTAAGACTTGATAAAGGAGTTTACTTTGATGGAAAAATAGAATTTACATAATCACATAATTAAAGATAAAAAAACAAAGAAATATAAAGAAAAAAAATTAGTTCTTTTACTTTATCTCGTCATAAGCTTCTCCAAAAATTGAAAAAGTCGTAATTCCGCCAATAATACTTATATAAGCTGAAAATATGTATGGAAGAACAATTGTTATCGAAGTCAATGCTGCCAAAAAACCTGCAATCATTGAGAGTACTATTGAGTACAATATAATAACGATGCAGGTTAACAAATATTTTCCAGTGAAAATTTTTTTTAAAATAGAAGAGAAGTTAAAAGCTTCTTTGAACTTGTCTTTTTTGACAAAATTAATTATAGCCATTGGAGTAATATAGCTTACTATTAATATAAGCGCTATAATCAAAAATAATTTACCGCCTAAAGCTAGTAAAGCAGTGGTTAGTTCTTCAGTAGTTATTGTCTCGCTTAAAATACTTGGAATCAAAGGCGATATTATTTGATAAACCAAAACAGTAGAGATGATGAGAACTGGTAAAAAATATAAAAAACCGATAGCAAACGATTTCAATCCTAAAACAAATAATTTACCAAAATCTTTCCATTCAGGAAGTTCTTTTTTGGGTTTATTCGCACATGTTAAAGAGTACCCGCTTCCAAAAAAACCAGTTATTATATTAATAAATGGTATAAGATAAAACAACGCACCTATAGACAGCTTTTTCCAATCTGAAAAAGGTTTTTTTATCAAATCAACATAATCAACCATTTTTATAACACCCCTCAATGATTATTTTATATAAAAAAACAATCTTATTTAAATTTTTTTAAATTATTCCCGTCCTAGATTTTGAAGCAGCCGAATCCTTTCTTCAGTATCTCCTGAAAAGATGAATGTATCAGAAACTAGTATGTCAGCTCCTGCTTCTACAACCAAAAAAGCTGTTTCATGATTTATTCCACCGTCAACTTCTATTTCTAAATTAGGAAATTTTTGCTTGATGAATTTGATTTTATCTAAAACAGCCATGTCAAACTCCTGACCGCTAGCACCTGGTTTTATAGGCATTATATTCACAAAATCAATATCTCGAATATAGGGTATTATATCTACTAATGGTGTTTCAATACTCAAAGCAATACCTACCTTTATACCACTGGCGTGAACCAATCCTATTATTGCTTCTGGACAATTGGTGGCTTCCAGGTGAAATGATATTCTGTCAGCTCCTGCTTCGATAAACTCTTCAACGTATTCTTCAGGATTTAATATCATCAAATGAACGTCTTTTGGAAGGTCAGTTACCAGTTCTGCAACTTCTTTGGATCCGATAGTCTTGTGTGGAACAAACTCCCCATCCATTATGTCAAGCTGCAACATATCAGCTGAGTTTACAGCATCAACTGCTTCTTGAGAAAAACCTTCCGCCAATACAGATGCTGATACTTTGACCATGATAAAAGTGCAGTATGAGAAGTTTATAAAGTTATTGAAATCAAGAACTCTACGCAGATATGTTTACACTAAACAAAACACACCCAAGCAGAGTTCTTGGTCCAAAAAAAGCAAAACTTTTTCGAGTATGCTTTTATTGAAATCAAGAACTCTACGCAGATATGTTTACACTAAACAAAACACACCCAAGCAGAGTTCTTGGTCCAAAAAAGCAAAACTTTTTCGAGTATGCTTTTATTGAAATCAAGAACTCCCACTCTAAAAAAATAGAAATGAAATTTCTAATATAAAATCATAAGAAGAATACCCACAGATTCAATAAAAATTAAAGATTCATCAGAAACAATGAGTTTCTGAGTGTGCTCAAGAATGAACGCATTCTTGACATTTGAGTGTCAGAAATCTGCAATTTCTGAGCATATCTGTGAGATGAAACCCATCGTCTCTCTCCTGCATTTGTGCGAGAGAAAGAATTAAATTACGCATTTTGTAGCAAATTCCAATATTAAGCGTAGTTTTATTACGCTTAACAACATATAGGCGTAATTGGCTTTGGGCGGGTTAAATATTTAAATTAATACTTATTTCAATGAATATTATGAAAATAACATTATGTTCAAGCGCAAAATTTTTTGAGAATCTGTGGGATATAAAAAATTCTCTTGAAGAGAGAGGATACAAAGTTCTTTTGCCAAGCATGAAAGACTTTCATCATCTTGGCGAAGATTCATTGGCTAAAATCCAATATGATTTAATCAATGAGCATTTCCAAAAAATTGACCAATCGCACGCAGTTTATATTGCAAATTATGATAAGAATGGAATTGCTGGATACATTGGTGGAAATTCTTTTTTGGAAATGGGCTTGGCATTTTATAGAAAGATTCCAATTTTTTTATTAAACGATATCCCACAGCAAATTAGTTACAGAGAAGAATTAATCGCTTTAAAACCAATTGTTGTTGGTGAAAATTGGAATAGATTAGATGATATTCTCAAAAAATTTTATGAAACCCGCCCTACGCCAACTTCTCGTCGCTAACGCTCCTCGACCTCGTTGCACTCTCACTTCGCTACGCTTCGTTCGGGACGCCTAACAAGCATTATACGCAATTAAATTTTCACTTAATTTTCTTTTTAGAAATGCTCAGAAATATCTATTTCTGGCACCCTAAAAATCCTTGATTTTTATGAAAAGAAACAAAAAAAGGGGAGTCCGAGTGCTACACACAAATACATCATAATAATTTTAATTTATAATAATAAGATCCAATGAAATTAAAAGTTTTTAGTAAGGTAACGTCTTTACTCTGCCTTCATTTTCAAGGAAAATAACCTTTGTTTTTTTAATTGCTTCTTTAAAATTTTCATCTATATCTCTTATAGTCTGTCTTAATTCACTGTCTTTTTGATAAAAAATCTGTATAAAACAATTAAAATCAGATATTCCTAGTGCTAAAGCATTAACATGTTTATGACATCTGCAGAAGGTTTTTATTTTTTTAATAAGTTCTTCATTTTTATCAATTTTCATAACCACCAGACCCGCATAAAATCCTATCTTTTCTGAATCAAATTGTATACGCGTTCCAAGGACTAATTTTTGCTTGTAAAACTGTTTTAATTTGTAAACAATTAATTCACTTGAAATACTTGTTTTCTTTGCAATATCAATTATTGGCACTCTGGCATTTTTCTCAAGTTCTTTCAATATACTAAAATCTTTATCATTTAATTCAACACGAGAATCTTCTTTTCCTATAATTTCGTAATCTTTTTTCTTCTTAAGAATTCCAAACACTTTCAGGGGAAAGAATCCAATATATGTTGTAGGAAATATATAATACTCCAATAAATCATCTTTGTACTCTTCTAAAAATGAGTAAAATATATTTTCAAATTCCTGAATATCTTTTACGATAAAATTAGCAAATACATCATAATGTATTAATATATCACCAACAGAAATAACATTTTTCATAGCCTCAAGAACCTTCTTTATCATATCTTTATTTTTTTTAACTCTCATCCAAACAACTACAAAATGGTTATAGCCCAGAAGTTTATAATTAAACATTGTAACGTATTTTTTTATTATCCCGTTTTTTTCAAGTTTCTTAATTCCATACTCAACCTGTGCCCTAGATAAAGAACATGCTTTTGCAATTTTTGTATAAGACTCTCTACCATGATGATAAATATAGGAAAATAGTTTGATATCTGTTTTTGTTAAGTTCATAGCACATTATTAAGGTTATTCATTTATAAAAGTATTGATTTATTAAATAAAACACACTTATTTTTTAATATTTTCAGAATAATCAACAAATAGTTTTATAAAGTATTTATTATTACTTAAGAGTAAGAAAATGAAAATAACAAATGATAACTCGTCCATCATATATATTAATATTAAGATGGATAATCAAAATAGAAAGATTATAATTAATAATACAGATGATATGAACATAGTTAATAAAATTTATTCTCCAAATCAACTGGAAAAAATTTGCATGACTGGGAAGAACTCTGAAATTCATCTATCATTAACCGATTCTGATAAAATACAAGTATATGGTGCACTTCCTTCAAATTATAAACTAAAAGTAGATAATAAAATATTAGAGATTGAAAGAGATTTTATTGGATATCTAATTTTACCTAATTTTAAAAAAGTAAGCCCTAATTCAGATTTTAATCGAGAGGATTTTCATTGGGAAGATCTTGATTCAAAAATATGGGAACAAGAGATGAAGTTAGTAAAATTAATTATTAATAATGACTATGGAAACACATCGGGTTCAATTATTAATCCAGCAAATATTTCAACAGTTTCAGGAAACATTGATTTATTATTACAAACTTCTCGTCATGTTACTGCAGATAGAGATAAAACCGCAAAATTAAAAATAAATAACATGACTCAACTTAATTACTTTATAGATAGTTATTATCCTCATCAAGCAAGACCTTTATCCTATTTCAATGATCCATTACATATTAATTTGGGCAAAGAGGGTTCTGCACAAATAACACTTTGTGCCACAGTACATGATTTGATAAAATATCAGAAGTAATAAACATAGTTTATTTTTCTGGAAAGTAAAAGCCACTCTATTTTCTTTTTTAGAAACACTAAAAAATCAAAGATTTCTGGTGCCCTAAAAATTTTCAATTTTTATGGAAAGAAACAAAAATCTAAAGACTCTCCCTCGTCCTTCGGACATTTACACTCCCTACGGTCGAATTGATATAAGTGAAAATTTAACTCTTCAGTTTCCCTTCAGGACATTGGCACTAAACCTCAGGGGTTGTCTAAAAACCTATGTGTAAAGAATGATTGTTTAACATATTTAGTTCGGTTAAGAAGGTTTCTTGTTCATTTTGGCTTATTTTTCTTTGATTAGTTGTTTTAATTTTATTTATTTTTTGTATCTTTCTTATGTTGTGTGATATGTAGTATAATCCTGCTTCAAGTTTGACTTTTGACAATCCTCTAAGATTGTATCTTCTCTTTAATTGGTTCAGTTTTTGGTCTCCAAAAACTGATTCCACTTCGTTTCCTTTTTTCTTTCTCAGTTCTTTTCCTTTATCTGAGTTAAGATTTTCTCTTGCCTGTTGTTTAAGTCTCTCTGCATTCCAGCTTACCTGAAGAGTTCTAGTCTTTGATTTAGTACATTTTTCTCTGTAGAAGCAATTCATACAAGCATTGTCTGGGACTCTGTACAACTTGAATTTCTGCAGATAACCTGTTCTAGTTTTTCTTTCTTGTTCTTCAAGAAATGAAAGTTTAACATTGTTTTTGCAAGTGAATTGGTCTTTGTTTTTATCATAAGTGAAATCCTCAAGGCGAAATTTCTTTTCCCGCCAAGATTTACTCTTTTCTTTGTGGTAAGTGTTGAATTTGAGAAAATTACCTATTTTTTTTTTCTTCAAGAAAACCATGGTTTTATTCATTTCCATACGCGCTATCACTATTAGTATTCTTAGGTGTTTGACCCAGATTATCAATAACGCCTTTCATTAATGGAATGAAACTTACTGAATCACCACGATTATCATCAACAACGTAGTTGAGAACGAAACCGTTCTCAACAGCTACTCCTTCATTGTATGCTGGTTTGATTGTTAGTTTGTTTTTCATCATCATACCTATTGTGTCATGATCAGTTTTGGAATAACTATTTCTTTTGTTAAGAATTTTTTCTTTAATTGGTAGTTTTCTTTTCGTTCAACGAGTTGTTTAGTGCGTCGAACTTTTTTTGTTGTTCTCTTCTGTTTTCTTTGGTAATATCCTCTTCTTTGACTTTTTTGTTTATTTTAAGTATGATCTCTTGAACTTTTTCATTATCGAAACCATTTCTTTCTTGTTCTGGTAAATCTTTGTTTCCAAAGATTTTTTCTTCATCTTCATTAATTTTATCGATGTACTTGAATAGTTCATCAAGTTCAGCATCGATTTTTGTGGTTTGATTTTCAACCTGTTTCTTCCAAATAATTTTATGTTTATTAGCATTTGCTTCTGCTTTTGTGTGGTCAACAAAAACATCTTTCCCTTCAATTATTCCTGCTTCAAGACCATACAATACTATTTGTTTGAATATCTTCTTAATATCATCTTTTAATCGAAGTCGAAAGTTGTTTAATGTGTGGAAATCAGGTGTTTGATTTCCACTAATCCAAATAAACGCTAGGTTCTCTCGCAGATTTTTAGCAACTAATCGACAGCTATAAATTCTGTTAATGAATGCTAATATCCATGACTTTAGCATCATCCGTGGACTGTAAGAACTAGTGCCTCCTCCTTTGTAAGTATCGATTACGAATTGAAGGTCCATCTTGTCAATAATAATACTTACAAGACGAGCAATGTGTCCTGGTCCAATAAAGTCGTCAATGTTCTTCGGCAGAAGAAACTCTTGATTTTGATTATACTGTTTAAAGACTATTTTAGGTTTTGGAAAAGTTGAAGAAAAATCATCAACTTTAATCTTTTCATTGGAATTAAGCATTGTTTGAAAGCTATTTTCACACATAAAAAACACCTCACTAATTTAATATTTATTGACGACAAACTAGTATAAATAATTTACGAATTTAGAACAAATAATGGCAGGACTTTTTAGACAACCCCAGTATACTCAAGAATGAACGCATTCTTGACATTTGAGTGTCAGAAATCTGCAATTTCTGAGCATATCTGTAAGATGAAACCCGTCGTCTCTCTCCTGCATTTGTGCGAGAGGGCAAAGTCAAGTTATGTGAGGAAACATTTATTTCTTAGTTTTACTTAGAAAAATCTGATGGATAACTAATATGCATTGCAACTAATGCTATCCATCGGAGTTGAAAAACCTATGATACAAACAGATTTGTATAGCTTTAGCTATAAAAAAGGTTCGGTTACACCATTCTGGAAACGATGCGGAGCAGAAAATTTTTACCGAAATGGTAAAAATAGTCAAGGAAAACAACTTTACAAATGTAAAAAATGTGGTTTTCGATTTGTTTGACTAAGCGATTTGCCAAACAGACGATACTTCAGCAACATAATAAGCTTTGTAGTTGACATCTACAGCACAGTTAGAATAAGCTTAAGAACCCTCTCAAAAAAATTGCTCGAATTCTTTGATATAAAAGTTAGTTATGAGGGAATCAGACAATGGATTTTAGCAAGCAATAAACAACACTTTGTCGACGACAAAGTCAACAACTGTCAAACATGACACGTTGACAAAACATACATTAAAATTAAAGGCAAAGGATTCTGGCTATGGGTTGTTCTTTGCAAAGAAACAAAGCAAGTGTTAAGCTGGCATATTAGCAAAGGACGATTCTTCAAAGACACAAAAAAAGTTCTACAAATAGCCAAAGATCGAGCAGGCACTAGGCCGCAAACAATAATCACAGATGGCTTGTACTAGTACGATGCAGCCATTAAAAAAGTCACAGGTTGACACTGGAGAGTGTACCGAAAAAACAAAATTAAAGATTCTGGAGTTGGAAAAAACTCTCCAGTAGAACGAGTAAACAAAGAAATTAAAAGAAGAATCAAATGGTTCGGAAGCTTTCAAAGCTTAAAAGGAGCAAAAACTTTTATGAATTTGTTCTTTAATTATTACAATCAAAGAACAAGCCAAGCCCATAACACAGGCTAGTTGACTTTGCCAGAAAGTAGATAAATTTATAAAATGTTAATAATAACATATCGCATAATGAAGTTTAAAATATTAGGATCTGGAGGAGCAATGCCCGTACCTAGACCTTTTTGTCAGTGTAAACTATGTAATTTGGCAAGAAAAAATAATAAATATAAACGAAATAGTTGTTCAGCTTTTATTGAAGACATCAACACATTGATTGACTGCCCTGAAGATATTGGTGACTCATTAAATAGAGAAAATATTAAACAAGTTGATAATCTATTTATTACACACTGGCACCCCGATCATACATTTGGATTACGTGTACTCTTGGAAGCAAACTTTGATTTTATTGAAAATAAATCTGTAAACTGTATCAACATTTACATTGCAAAAAAAGTTTATGAAACATTAAAAGAAAAATATCCAGCAATTGAATATTATACAAATGTTATTAAAGTTGCAAAAATAAAGTTTATTGAAGATGGGGACAAAATAAATTTTAATGATATTCTTATAAATGTTGTTGGCTACAATGGTAAAAAAAGTGATTGGTATGCTTTTTTGTTTGAGAGAAATAATAAGAAACTTTTGTATTCACCGTGTGATACTTTACATTTTAATAAATATTCAAAATTTAAAAATATTGAAGTGTGGGTAACTGAATGCGGGATTTTTTCTCATGATAAAGTTAAATCTGAGCTTTCTTTTCCAGATTTAATAAAAAGATTAAAAGAAGTAAATCCTAAAAAAACAATACTAGTTCATATTGAAGAAATTGAACTTCAAAGATGGGGTTTAGATTATTTAAGAAAATTAAAAGATGAACATAAAGATATTAATTTTGAATTTGCTCATGACGGTTTAATTCTGGAATTATAATATCCATTTATAGTGTTTAATAAAAGATTATCATCCCTATTTTCTCTTATCGAGAACCTGATATACTGTTTTCCTAGACCAACAAATTCAGAGCCATCTCTTACGCTCATACCATCTCGTTTTAAATAATCTACAATATCTGTGGAATTGATATTTTTATCTCTTATTTTTACTAACATAAAATTGGCTTGAGGTTCATAGGGATGTAAATGTGGATTTTCTTTTACTAGTTGGTATATTCTTCTTCTTTCATTTTCCATAAATTCTCTTGATTCTCTAATAAACTCATGATTTCCTAGTAGATAGGGGATTAATGTTTGGGCTAAATTATTTATCCCATAAGGTATCTGATGTTTTGTAATTGCCTCAACATTCCCTCTGCTTGAGCAACACATTCCAATTCTAACTCCGGGCACACTAAAAAATTTCGAAAAAGAGGTTATTACAACTAGATTATTACTTTCAGAAGCTTCCTTCATCAAACTTAAATCATCATAATCTTGCCTAAATAACAGATAAGTTTCATCAACGATAAACTTAGTAGTTGGAAAATCCTTACAAAGTTGTAATATTTCCTTAGGATTCATTAATGTAGAAGTTGGATTATTAGGATTACAGAGATATAGGGCCTGATTATTATTTCCTCCATTCGTAGCTGAAAGTAATTCTCGAAGTTTTGTTAAATCAATCTCAAATCCATTTCGGGCGTGAGTTTTAAAATACATAACATTCCTTTTTGCATGTTTTAACGATGCTTCATATCCCCAAAATGTAGGTGTGACTAGTACTCCTGTTGTAATGTTCAAAGCAGATGGGATTGTAAAAAAAAATTCAGTAGATCCTCCCCCTATCGCTAAGTTTTCTTCTGACAAAGCATAATGTTCAGAAATAGATCTAATGGCTTTCCGATTAGTGTGGTCAGGATAAGAAGATACTAATTTCCCTAAATCTATTCTTTCCAAAAGACCTTTAGGCAAACCAAGAGGATTTATATTGCAACTAAAATCTTTGCTTTCCATTTTAACCCACTATTTTACCGAGCCAAGATACATTTACAAGATGGTATCTGTCATTGTCGGACTCGTATCTTAAAATACCATTGTTGACCAACATTTTAAATTCTTTTCCAAAAGTTTCAATAAGATGTGTTCTAACAGCAGGTTTGTCTTTATAACCTAAATACATTTCACCATGTCTATCAGAAGAACCTATTAATGATTGAACAAATCCATTTACTGTAAAAGAATCAACATCATCAATTGAAAACATGAGTCCAACTATATTCTCAACTGCTTGTTTTCTTTTTTGAGAATAATAACTATGGTCTCCAGAAACAAAAATATTCTTGCTGGTAATAGCGTTTAATAGAAGCCTCATTGCAATTTCATCAGAATTGAGAAACTCTCTAGTTTTTACAATAAGTGGTACATATATTCTTCCCCCCCCTCTTCTTTCAAAACCTCTGCCATCAATTGCTTCATCTAATGTTTTATAATTTGCTAAAAGTTTTTTCTCATGAGGAACTTCATCATCGAAAGATAAGTTGTACCTTTTATATAAATCAAATACAAAATCAAGAGTATTTCTTAAATTATTTTGATTGAAATCTCTACTAACAGCAACGAAATCTAAATCCGAATTTAAGATATTTGCACCATAAGCATATGATCCATAAATTATAGTAAAATATTCTCTACAAAGCTCGGCATCAAAGAACGTTTTCAATTCTTGAATTATACCCTCTAGTTTATTATCCATCTTCAGTAACCTAATTTTCTAGTTTCTTCTTTAGCAATTTTTTGTGAATAATCCATAAAATCGTCTAAAACTTTTTTGGTAGTTAGTGGATTCCCTAACATCAATCTTTGCATCTGAAATACTGTTTCAGTTCCTGTTTCCATAGTATTTCTAAAATCATTTAATTGGAATGTATGTATATAATATTGCCCTTCCTTAAAGATTCTTAATTGAATATTTTTATTAAGCACGTTTATCTCTTCAACAGCCTCATCTTTTTGTGGAGTGTACAATCTATTTTTAAGTTGCTGTGGAACATATAAATATGCTGCGCTGTTTATAGTAACTTCATTCATCATATAAAATTCATCTGCTCTTTCAACTAATGAAGCAAAATATTTTACCATGTCATGTCTATGTTCAACAAGTTCTCCTATTCTTTCTTTGCCTAAATGTTTCATTAAAAACCATAATTTTAAGCTATTGAATGCCCTGCTTCCAAAAAGAGGCGTAATCTGACCGAAAGAATATGGTTCTTTGGTTATTAAGTCACTTACTCCTGCAATAAGTTCGAATTTTCTTGGATCTTTTACAAGTGCATAACTTAGAGTATATGGTGTAAACAAAACTTTATGGGGGTCTATTGTAACAGAATCAGCAAGTTCAATTCCCTTAACTTTTTCCTTTAATTTTTCACTGAAGCACAAAGATAACCCATGACATGCATCTATATGAAACCACATTCCATAATCCCGAGTAATTTTATATAAATTTGGAAAGTCATCAATAGCCATTGTTCTCGAATCTCCAGTATAAGCAACTAGAGCAAGAAGCACATCATCTTTTTCACATTCTTTTATTCTTTTAACTAAATCTTTTTTGTCAATTGTAAATCCAGGAGTAGTGTTTACCTCAACAGCATTATCTTTGCCTAATCCCATCCAACCTAATGCCGCTTTGATTGAATAATGCCCAATTCCTTTTGGTAAAAAAACTTTAATTTTTTTAGGATCATATTGAATGCCAGTATTTATTGTCCCTGGAAATCTGTTTTCTCTTGCCAAAAGCAAACCAGCAGTATTAGCCGAAACTCCCCCAGTTACATTTATTCCTCCAACATCAAAAATATCTTTTGGATCTGCAACTACTTCATAACCAACTATCTCCCTTAACCAATTTATTACAGCCATTTCAACAAATGTTGCTGTTGGTGAGGTATGGATGGAATTTATTAAATTCTGATTTAACATAGCACATAATATGTGTCCGGTCATTGTTGCTAAAGAATTACCACAATCAGGAAAAGCCATAAAATTAGAACTGCTAAAATTAACTGAACCATCCATTATTTTTGTTTGAAATTCATTTAATACTTCTTCTAAATTTTTACCTTTTTCAGGGATTGGTTCTAAAATATCACGCATTATTTGTTCTTGTTCCTTATGATTAACTATCGGTTTGCCACCAGATCCGCCTGTTTTAAAATCAAGTCCAAGACTAATACTTCTAAAAAGAATTTCTTCACATCTTTCTCTATTTGAAGCAGATATGAAATATTCCTGAATTAATTCATTTAAAGCATTATCATTTATCATTTTGATCATTAAACTAATTCTTCTAATGAATGATGTTTTAAAAAATGTTTTTCTAATTCTTGTAATATTGAGTACAATGCAACTATAGCAAGAAGTAATGTTCCAATTCCAACAAACCAATCAATAATACTCGGTTCATTAGAAATCATATTACTAAATTGCGAGAGTCCATTATTACTTAATTCAATTAATGCAACATTCATATTTTTGTGGAATGCAATAATCTTTAAATATCTTTCATTAGGCGGGGCTTTGCACATTTAATCGATTTGCACATAAAATAAGGGTTTTTGCACATAAAATATATAAAACATAAATAATATCAATTCTTTTATTAATGAAATTAAAAGAAAAATATACTTCTTTGAAAGAGTTAGAATTTGTTAAAATCAAATCTAAGTATAATAAATTACTGAATAACTTTAAAACGTATCAGTCAGAACTAAAAAATTTTTTAATTGAAGATGCTCTGAATGGTCAGGATATTTGCATTAGTACAACCTATCTTATATTTGATAAAAAAGAGCATTATAAAAACAAAAATGATATTTCTAAGTTAAGTTTACTAGGTTATGTTACAATTACTAATGATTCCATCAGTTTGGATTCTAAATTAAAAGAAAAATTTCAAGAAAAGGGCATTATTTATAAAGCATTACCTGCTTTGAAAATTGGTAGACTTTGTGTTGATGAAGACTATGAAAGAAGAGGATTAGGAAGATTAATCTTAGCTTTTTGTATAAAAAGAGCTGCATACTTAAATAAACAAATTGCATGTAGATTCATAACTTTAGATGCGAAAAGGAACAATGAAAGAAGTAAAGACTCATATCATTTTTATCATAAATTTAATTTTCAAATTTTAATAAACAAAAATAAAACAAAAGAAGAACTGATCCGTCAGAAATCAGGAACAACAGCCTTATATTTAGATATATATCATATTATAAAAAAATTATCGATATGTTAACATCATATAATATGCTGTGTCGGATAATTCTTTGTAATAATTCTTCTAAAAACTTGTTTTTTGATTATTTTTGGTTGGAAAAATTGTTTTTGCATGGCTTTAGCTATGCATTCATTCTTTTTTTTGCGTATTTTTT
>JAHIUF010000072.1 GCA_018817005.1 Nanobdellota archaeon | reverse complement strand
CCCCGCATCTCATTCTCTTCGTTTATTCAATGCGTTGAGAATTATTCTTCGACGCTCAAAAAGCGTTGCTTTTTGGCGCACTATTCAAAGCTTCGCTTTTCATACGTGATCCTTCTCCCCGCATCTCATTCTCTTCGTTTATTCAATGCGTTGAGAATTATTCTTCGACGCTCAAAAAGCGTTGCTTTTTGGCGCACTATTCAAAGCTTCGCTTTTCATACGTGATCCTTCTCCCCGCATCTAATAATTCTTCAATTCTCGACGATAATGGGGTACACGAACGTCAAAAATGCTTCACTAACTAGAAACCTTTAACTGTTATGTAAACTTCACCCAAATATTTTTTAATAAAGTGGGTGGGAAATTTAATAAAGTAATTGATAATTATAAAGAGGTTTTGTAAGGATATTATAAAGAGGTTTTGTAAGATGAATGAAGAATTTTGTAATGATTTAATAAAAAAAGCAGGTGAAATAATTAGGTTTATCGTGGGGGCGGTTATTGTGATTGATTCAAAAGTTCTGCTTTTACAAAGACCTGAAGTTGATTTTATGGGAGGAATATATGAATTTCCAAGTGGAAAAGTAGAAATCGGAGAGTCTTTGCTTGCGGCCTTACATAGAGAAGTTAAAGAAGAAACAGGACTCAATATATTAAAAATAATTAAATATGTTGGACATTTTGATTACGAATCCAAAAGTGGTAAAAAAACTAGGCAATTCAATTTTGCAGTAATTGTTAGTGATTCCTCAAAATTAAAGCTTACAGAACATGATAATTATATTTGGTCAAGAGAGGAAGAATTAAGTAAATATGAAGTTACAGATTGTGTAAAAGAAATACTTAAAATATTTTGGAATAAAGATGTATGATGAAAAATCATCTTCTTTATTGTCTCTTGAATTCATTTGTATTAATGATGCTTTCCTGTCAATGCTTAATTCCGGGTCTTCAGTCTCATCAATTCTTTCTTTTCCAACTCGGGCAAGCCACATTTTGAATGGTTCTGCTTTTTTGGAAGGAATTGTCTGTATCAAACGTAATAATTGTTCTGTGTCTGCAACGTCTGTAGACCTTAATTTACCATCTGGGGCGAGTAATTTCAACTGGTTACAATTTGTAACCGTTTGATTTCCCTCTTGTTTTAATCTATGTTTCAATACTTTCCAGTAATTTCTTGCTCCTTGAAAATTGTTATCAGTCAAAACAGTCACTACATCAACTATTGAGAAGTACCATTTTTCTTTATCAGAATCCCATTCTACTCGTATTTTATGGTCTTGAAATAGTTTTATTGCGTCTTTCATAGAATTGTTATTTTCTTCTTGTTTATTCATTCAATTTTTTTAATAGGAAACAAGTTTATATCTTTTTTGGTTATCTGTCCAGTGTTCTTTTTCATGCATTCGCTTTTAAGTATGCTTCTTTCTCATAGTTAAATCCTTTTCTTTGCAACATTATTAGTTACACTATATATAGTGTGTTATTTATAGTGTGAGTGTTTTAAACAAATTTTTAAGCAGTTCAATCATTCATATTTACACAGTTTATACTTTGCTTGAGAACAAAAACATCGTGCATTTTCCACACAAAACACCCCTTTATAAAGTTAACCACGCCCTGTCGTCGTTGTGACTTTATCGGGGCGAAAGCTTTAAATTGCTGAATTTACTGATTTCAAGGCTTGTAGCGAAACATAAGATGTTTTCATACAAGGGTTTATCGAAAACTTTATAAATGAATTAAATCTATAATGGACATACACGGTAGTTGGCTGTAGATACCTATATATCTGGGGCTTAAATTGATGGTTGATTTGCAACCATTAGCGCAAACCCAAATATGTATGTACAAATTTATAGTCAAATAAAACACGGAGGTGTTTAAATGAACGTAAAAAAAGCGATACGCAAGATTGTAGCGCTTGGAACTGGTGCAATCATGATAGGTGCAACTATTATGGGAGCAACGGCCTATAGTCTGGCAGATTACCCAGCGCCTTTTGTAACAAATGGTGCATTTAGCGGTAAAATTGTTATTGGTGCAGCAGCATCAACAGCAGACGTTTTAGGAGCAGTTGACATAGCAGCAAGTTTACAAGCAGCAGCTAAAACAGATGTAATTGTTGGTGGAACAACATCAACAACAAGTGTTGAAGGAGGAGTCTTAATAGAAGATTCAAGTAACCAAGACTTCAACTATGGAGACACAATGTCTACAACAGCCTTTAAGAAAAAGGACTTTCCAGAATTGTTAAAAGATGGAATTGTTGAAGATGACAGTGCATCAACAGAAGATGACTATGACCAATCTATTCTAGTTGGTAGTAAGCCATTGAAATATTCTTTAGTGGACAACGATGTTTACTCAGAGCCTGTTATGTATTTGAACATTGATGATGGTGTTAGCAACTATTTGTTAACCTTCAAAGTTGAGTTTGACTCAGGTGACGAACTAGACATTCCAGCACTAGGTGACTCAGAAACAATCGAAATGTTTGGTCAAACATTCACATTTAAGAATGTTGCAGTAGGCGATGACATTGTTTTGTATGGAAGTGATGTAACTCAAATGGTTACAATGGGAACACCAATCGACATCGAAGTTGACGGTGAAACATACACTGTTTCAATTGTTGGAGCAAACTCAGATGGCAATAAAATTCACTTGCAAGTTAATGATGATGTTAAAGCACTTGATGATACAACATCAAGATCAGGAACAGTTGGTGGATTAAAAGTTTACATAGAAGATATCTTCATCTCAAATGTTGGTGGAGAACAAGCTTCAGCAAAACTGTTTATCGGAAGTAAAGAGATAAACCTAGGAAAAGCAGATGGTACATGGAACCCAGTCCAAATTGATAACGTAGAACTAGACGGTGTTGAAGTCAACATGACAGACACAGGATCTGATGTAGTATCAAAAATATACTTCAGAATTGACCCTGAACAAATAGAAAACGATGCAACTGGTGAAAAATACAAGTGGTTAGCACTTGGCGACACATTCGTTGACCCTATGTTCGGAGTGCAAGTTAACTTTGTCGAAGCAGTTCCAGGTTTAATGGACTCTTCAAGAGACTATGTTGGACTCAAAGTTAGCGGTGAAGACCTAAACTTGGAATTCACAAACGAAGCTGGAGACGAATACGAACTGCCAATCATGCAAAAAATGACTGGTGCAGACAACGTGACCTTCCTTGCAACCAATGAAGCTGGTGAAAAATTCGGATATTTCGCATCAGGTACATCTATGGTTGAAGGTGCAATCTTTATATTGGAAGAAGACGCTACCTCAACAGAGCCAGTGTCAAGAATCTTCAAGTATAAGGGACTCAACAGTGATGATGACGCAGTCTTTGCAGACCTAGCAGCATCAGGAGACATTGTTGTTTCAGACGGAGACGCACTAGAAGACACAGGTGTAACTGTAACAGTTGTATCAACATCAGCAGAAACAATCAGCTTGAATGCAAACACAAAGTTAAATGTCTACACAGAATCAGGAATGAAAATATCTTGGGATGACATTTCAAACAGTGCAGCAACAGCAACAATAACATTTGTTGAAGATGAACAAGGTGCAAACAAAGACGAAATTACTGGTGACACATTCGCTGCAGCAGTAACATACGACTCAGCTGATGAAGAGCTAAACATCGCAAAACCATCAAGTTGGCTCGGTGGAGCAGATGACAGCTACCCAGGCGGAAAAGTGTACTACGGAATATCAAACTATGGTACATACTACGTGCATGACTCAGACGACGCATTAAGTCTTGAGCTATACGTGCCACCTGAAGATGTTGACTACCACATCTACCTAGCAGGACCTGACTCAGCAGTTGTATCAGTAGGCGGAAGTTCCGAAGGAACTTACTACAACGTTAACCCAATAGCAGTTGGTGTAGCAGTCTTAGACTCAGATGCACCAGCAGTAGGTTCAGACTACTTAATCGTTGTTGGCGGACCATGTGCAAACTCTGTAGCAGCAGAGCTAATGGGCAGCCCAGCAGATTGTGCAGCTGGATTCGAAGAAGGCAAAGGAGTTATTAAGTACTGGGATGAAAACAAAGCTATCTTAGTTGCTGGTTACAGCGCAAAAGATACGCAAGGAGCATCCAGAGTTCTTGCTAACTTTGAACAATACAGCCTTGTTGGAGACGAAGTAGAAGTACTCGTACCAAGCTTATCAAGTTTGAGTGTAAACCCAGTTCAATAAAACTGGTAATTTTTTTTTTTTTTTTTTTTTTTTTTTTTTTTT
>JAHIUF010000071.1 GCA_018817005.1 Nanobdellota archaeon | reverse complement strand
TGAGAATAATCAATGATGTTCAGAAAAAAATCTTTTCTTTTACCGCTGAGCAAGATACTGCGTACTCCGAAGGAGTTGCAGAGTAGCGAAGCGGAAGGTTGCTGGGGATTATAAGGGGTCGCCGGAACCCCTTATTTCATTAAAGACCTTTTTCAAAATAGAATTACAATGGAAGATATTTATCCGAAAGAAGAAAAAGTAACAGAGCAATGCCAAATTATTAAACCAGAGATAAAGTATTTTTTGCTTTTTTTAAATACCTTAATTCCTGTGTTTATCTTTTTTGTTGTTTTTGGCTTTGGTTTAGCGACAATTCTTATAGGACTCTTTGGCTGGGGAGGACTAATAGTTGTTTTAGTTTTGTTTTTGCTTTTGTTAATTGGGGGCATGTCTTTGCAGTCGCTTAGTTTGAACAGAACAATGTATAAATTCTATGCAAATAGGGTTGAGTATTTTGAAGGTTTCTTGGTTAAAAACCGAAAAACAGTCAATTATGACCGAATTACAAATATTGGTCAGAGAAAAGGTATTATTGAAGGTTGGTTTGGTTTAGGAACTGTTTTCATAGATACTGCTGGTTCAAGTGCTAAAGGTCATGAATTAATGATGAAATACTTGAAAGATTCTGACAGGGTTTATGATTGGATTTCAAAAGTTACTGGTAATTACAAACAATAATTTTTTTATTTTTTGTTTATTTATATTCTGTTTTTATCATTAGCTTAGTTCTATTATTATTTTTGCTGCAGCTTTAGAAGTCATATCGTTTAAATCTATTTTTGGATTTACTTCAACTATGTCTGTGGCTTTGAGATTTTTAAGAAGTTTGAGTCGTTGTAGAAAATAAATAAGTTGTCTTGTTGTCATTCCACCAGGTTCTGCGTAGCCAGTTCCCGGAGCGAATGCAGGGTCTAATACATCAATATCTATTGATAGATAAAATCCATCCCAGCTTCTTGCAACACTCATAACTGCGTCGCATATTTCTCTTTCTTCTTCAAAGCTGAGTTCGCGCATAGTGTAGAATTTTATCTTATTGTTTTTTAAGTATTGAACTTCTTCTTTTGACCAATTTCTGATGCCGATTATTATTATGTTTTCTTTTTTTATAATGTTATCATTTATTAAGTTTCTAAGATAGTCTTCATGACTGATTTTAAAGTCATCTTGCACGTCTGGGTGCGCGTCGAATATAACCATTCCTGGGTTTTCATAATTTTTTGAGAATGTTTTAAAGGAGGGATATGTTATTGAGTGATCGCCGCCGACTATCATTGTGAATGAGTTTGAGAAATCAAGTTGTTGCTCTATTTTTTTGAATGATTCTTCAACATCATTATTATCTATTATTATAGTTTCTTGATTGATTACTGGCAAAACACCATTTTCAGTCAAATAGAAATCTTTTAAGAAGCTCGTTATTTTTTCGGGTGCAAGTTCTTGTCCTTCTTTTTTTTTAAGTGCGCCTGCGTTAAAAGATATTTTGTACAGTTTCATAGCAAGAAAGAAAAATTTGCTGGTTTTAAAAATGTTTACTCAGCTTTTTTCTTTAGTTTTTTTATCTCTTTTTCGAGTTTTAATTTTTCAAGTAGTTCTTTGTATCTGTTTCTGATTGTTACTTCTGTGACTCCTGCAACATCTGCAACTTCTCTTTGAGTTCTTTTCTCACCATTTATGAGTGCTGCGACGTACAATGCTGCTGCAGCTATTCCTGTTGGTCCTCGACCTGATGTGAGTTCTACATGTTGTGCTTTTTCAATTATTTCCACGCTTTTTGTTTGTGTTTCCGGACTTAATTTTAATGCTGATGCAAATCTTGCAATGTAGTCTGATGGGTTGCTTGGAAGTATTTTTATTCCTAGTTCTCTTGTTACGAATCTATAGGTTCTTCCAATTTCTTTTTTTTCTATTCCGGATGCTTCTGATAGTTCATCAAGTGTTCTTGGTACGTCATGTCTTCTGCATGCAGCGTATAATGCTCCTGCAACAACTGATTCCATGCTTCGTCCACGAACTAATCCTTTTTGGACTGCAAGCGTGTATATTCTTGACGCTTCTTCTTCAACTGATCCTGGTAGTTTTAAATATGATGATACTCTTTTTAGTTCTGACAATGCTAGTTTTAGATTTCTTTCGATTGCTGTTGAGATTCTTTGTTGCCATTTTCTTAATCTGAAGAATTTGTTTTTGTTTTTCCCACCTAATTGATATAAATCTGCTTTTCGACCAACGTCAGTTCCTAACCCTTGGTCAAATTGGGTGTAGCTCATGGGAGCTCCTGTTCTTCTTTTTCTTTCTGCGGCTTCAGAATCCATTTCTCTCCATTCTTGGTCGAAGTCAACCATTTTTTCTTCAACTACAAGTCCGCAATCTTTACAGATTATTTCACCTTTTTCTTGATGATAGAATAAATTTATCCCTCCACACTCAGGACATTTCTTAACAAATGTTGCTGTCAATACATTCCCCCCCGTTTATAAGTTTTTCTAAAACTTTTTAAATAGATTTTTATAAATCTTTCCTTTTCGGCCAATAAATTTATAAATGAGAACTGCTGATTATTTATAAAGCTTTCGTAAATTTCTTTTTTTGTCGTCGATTCATTTTTTATGTTTTAGAAAGTTTTTTAAATTTTGTTCTTTGAAAACGAAACATTTAAATATAAAATATACCATTATACTATTTCGTATATTAGAATACATTTGTATTGGTGCTGAAATGGAACAATTACCCTCACTCGCTTTGTTGGATACAAAATTAGAATTTGCAAAGAAATTCGAGATAGAGATAGAAACAAAAAACGAAGTTGTATCATTTGTATTTATGCTCGTATTTGATATATCGTTTGATGCTACAACTGGAGAAATAATTGTTGAGTGCAGTGAAGATTCCTTAAATAAATTTGGGGATTTTGATGAGCAATTAGAACATTATTGATAAGTAAAATCAACTATTAAATTTAGAAAAAAATTGGAGGTAAAAAAATGGTTGCAAAAAAAGGATGTTGTGGGTGTGGTAAGAAAAAAGCCGTCCCTAAGAAAAAAGTTGTTAAGAAAAAACCGGCCAAGAAAGTGACTCTGAAGAAGCCAGCAAAGAAAGCTGCTCCTAAAAAGAAGCCAGCAAAGAAAGCTGCTCCTAAAAAGAAGCCAGCAAAGAAAGCTGCTCCTAAAAAGAAGCCAGCAAAGAAAGCTGCTCCTAAGAAGAAGCCAGCAAAGAAAAAGAAATAAGTTTTTTTTCTTTTTTTTCTTTTTTTCATAAGTTTTATATATTTGATGTATTCTTTACACTATTTATGGATTATGAGGTTAAACAGGACATCAGATTAACTGTTGATATCGTTGTATTTAGCGTTATCAATCACTATTTGAAAGTCTTATTAATTAAAAGAAAATATCCTCCTTTTGCTAATCAATTTGCTTTTCCCGGCGGTTTTGTTTTAGATTATGAATCACTTGAAGAAACTGCGAGACGAGAGTTGTTGGAAGAAACCGGTGTTAAGAATATTTTTATGAAGAAACTTGCAGCTTATGGTTCTGTTAATAGGGATCCTCGTGGTCGTATTGTAACTGTTGTTTTCATGGCTTTGATTGATTCGGAGAAGTATAATCTAAAAGCTACGACTGATGCTTCAAAGGTTGAATGGGTATCTATTTCTGAAATAAACACACTTGCTTTTGATCATTTGCAGATACTTAAAGATTCTCTTTTAGAGCTTAAATATGATATTCAGACCACGAATATTGCCGCACAGCTTTTGCCTGATAAGTTTACACTTTCTGAACTCCAGAAGCTTTACGAGTATATTTTGGGGTTGAAGCTTGATAAACGTAATTTTCGTAAAAAGATTAAGGCTTTAGAAATTTTAAAGTCTATTGATGAGAAAAAAATGATTGGTGCCCATAGACCTGCTTCATTGTATTCTTTCAAACAAACAGAGTTTTCTCCTTTAAAAGAAAAAATGCAGGTTTTGTTATAGTTGTATGGTTTTTAACATATATTTTCGAGTTCAACAATATTTATATACTAATTAGTGTATACCATACACTAAGTTAAATGAAAAATGCTGCTTATCGACGACAAAATTTAACTCGATGAGTCTTTTGGCTTCCTGAGTTTTTTTATCGTTTAATAAGCGTAAAAAAAAAACACTAAGGAGACTTTATGAACAACGAAATGCTACCAGAAAAACACGAACCATACACAGACAAATACTTCTTGAGAGCCAACGAGATATTGAAAAAAGAAGGACTAAATCCGAAAGTTTCAATGAAAGTATTTGCCAGAGGGCAGGAAAAAATTGCAGGATTAGAACAAGCACTAGCAGCTTTAAAAAAATATTCTGATTTAGAGAAAACAGGCGAAGTATGGGTAACCAAAAAAAAGACTTATGAAAACAAAGAACCTCTAATGATAATAAAAGGACCTGTGCAAAGTTTTATAGAGTTAGAAACCATGTATTTAGGAGTTTTATCAGGTGCAATAAGTCAAGCAAATGGATATAATAGACCTGATTTAAAAGAAGTGGAACAAAAACTTAGAAGATTAAAAGAAATATACAAAGATATTCCAATAACCTATTTTGGAGCAAGACACTATCCATGGCATATGGACAAAAAAATCGCAGGAGCCGCAATAAAAGGAGGTGCAAAACAAACCTCATCAGATATTGGTTCATCAAACATAGGGCTTAAAGGAGTTGGAACAACACCCCACATATTAACAATAGTTCTATCATTAATATATGGAAAAGAACAAGCAACCCTGAAAACCGCTCAGTTATTTGACAAGCACATGCCAAAAGAAATACCTCGTGTAACACTTGTAGATACATTCAACAGAGAACTATCTGACAGTCTTTCTGTTGCTAAATACTTTGAAACTAGAAAAAATGCTTTTCGGATAGATACTTGTGGTGAAAATATTGGTGAAGGAGGAAGTTTTTACAATGGTAAAAAAGCACGTGATCCAGAATATAAAACCGGAACTGGAGTCACAATTGAACTTGCAAAAAATCTAAGACTTAATCTGATAAATAATGGTTATGGTGATTTTACTGAAACATTCCTATCAAGTGGTTTTGGAGACGAAGAAAAAGCAAAAGAATTTGTTAAAGCAAACCATGAGTTCAAAAAACAAACAGGCTACAGTCTATTTATGGGTGTAGGAATAGGTGAAGTTTACCCGGCAAAATTTTGCACAGCAGATTTGTTCGAAGTCAATGATAAACCATTGTCAAAAACCGGACGCGAAGCAGGAAATATTGATTATAACTGTTTGGAGAGAATAATTTGAATGGAGGTATAAAATGAGAACGATCTTTTGGAATGTTGATACACAATATGATTTTATGAGAAACGATGAAAGCTTTAAAGGAGCATTGCCAGTTCCTGATGCGAAAGAAATAGAATGTAATCTTGAAATATTAACGAAGTTGGCTAAAAAAAATCATATTCAAGTTATTAATACAGCAGATTATCATACGCTTGATTCGACAGAGATATCATCTAATCCTGATTTTAAAAATACTTTTCCTCCACATTGTTTACAGGGAACAAAAGGATCAGAGTTTATTCCTGCAACAAGCCCTGAAACGAATGAAAACGGAGTTCCTTTAGTATCATGGGTTTATAATCTGCCAAGTTATGATTTTAGAGAAATAAGTTATTATAGAAATTTAATAGTTTACAAAGATCACTTTGATGTTTTTAAAGGAAATAAACAGATAGACAGAATTCTTGAATACATCAAACCTGACAGAGCAATTGTTTATGGTGTCGCAACAAATATTTGTGTTGATTTTGCTGTTAAAGGACTGGCAAAAAGAAACATAGAAGTTTATGTTGTTGAGGATGCAATTAAAGAGTTGCCTGGAGCAAATCTTAATGAAATATATCAAGAATGGGAAAAGATTGGTGTTAAACTTATCCAAACAAACCAAGTAAAAAAATGTGTGAGGTAATGAAATGAAAATACAGACCTATAGTGTTTTGGCAGGAAGCACAGAATGCAACGCTCAATGTCCTTATTGTGTGTCCAAAATGACACCAAAAGAGGGTTTGGAGAAAAAATTAAGTGAACCTAACTGGCGAAACTTTGATATAGGCTGTAATTATGCAAAAGAAAGTGGTGTTTCCACAGTTCTTATAACAGGCAAAGGTGAACCAACACTTTTTCCTAAACAAATTACCAAATACTTAAAACGCTTAAATAATTATAAATTTCCTTTTATTGAACTGCAGACCAATGGTATTGAACTTGCCACTGAAAAATATAATAAGTATTTGAAGAAATGGTATAAACAAGGGATGACTACCATTGCGTTATCAGTAGTGCATTATGAGTCTGAAAAGAACAAAGAGATATTTCAACCTAAAGCCCAAAATTTTTGTGACTTATCGAACTTAGTGCAAAAATTGCACAATATAGGATTTTCTGTAAGGCTTACTTGTATGATGGTTAAAGGTTACATAGATGATATGGATGGGATAGATAAACTGGTTGATTTTGCAAAAGAAAACAAGGTTGAACAATTGTCTGTGCGTTCAATTGACAGACCCTTAAATACTAGAAACAAAGCAGTTGCTAACTGGGTTGATAATCATAAAATTCCAAAAGAAAGGATTGATTCAATAAGAGAATACCTTGATAAAAATGGAACTTGTTTGATGGAACTTGTTCATGGAGCAATAGTTTATGACTACAAGGGTTTAGGTCTTTGCTTGACAAATTGTCTTACTATTGATTCAAAGGATGAAACAATTCGCCAGCTCATATTTTTTCCTGATGGACACTTAAGATATGACTGGCAACATGAGGGGGCGATTTTAATATGAAACAAATAAAATTACCTGAAATGAATCCTGCACTGGTTGCAGAAGAAATTTGTGATTTTATTATTCAAACAATTCTTTCTTGTAATACCATTGGTGGTGTTATTGGACTTTCAGGGGGTGTTGATTCAACAACTGTTGCTGCACTTGCAAAAAAGGCTTTTGATGAGTATAATTTAAGAGAACTGAATGAAAAAAAATTGGAGCTTGTTGGATATATTTTACCTTCAGCCAATAACAATTATAGTGACACACAAGATGGAGTGATTATTGCAAAAAGACTTGGTATACGCTATGAATTGCATAATATTGAAAAACATATTGAAAGTTTTTCATTATCAAACCCTAAAGCTTTAGATAATTCTTATGATAAAGGCAATCTTACATCGCGCATCAGAGCAAATATTTTATCAACAAGCGCTGCATCAGAAAATAAATTAGTGTTAGGAACTGGCAACAAAGATGAGGATTTTAGAATTGGATATTATACTTTGTTTGGTGATGGCGCAGTTCATTTAAGTCCTATTGGTGCTTTATCAAAAAGACTTGTTAGGCAAATGGCTTCTTATCTTGGTTTTGATGATATTGCAAAAAAAAATCCTTCCGCAGGATTAGAAGTTGGACAAACAGACTTTAAAGATTTAGGATGTGATTATGATGTTATAGAACTTGTTTCTGAAGGGTTTGAGCAGGGTTTTTCTTTACCGGAATTAATGAACTATGTGCCTGTGACTTCTTTAATTGAAAAACAGATAACTTATTACAATGAGCTTTTTGGTAAAAATAAGTTTCAGAATGTTGAGGAAGTTATGTATGATATAATAAAGCGACATAATATTGCTTTGGGTAAAGCAAGAATAATACATCCTCCTATCGCAGATGTAACTCTAAAGTATCATGTTTATAAGTGAATAAAAATGATGAATCAACCATATCCATTTCCAACAACAGATATAATTATAGAATACAAAGACAGAATAAAAGAAGGAATTGTTCTTATTACAAGGAAGAATTTTCCGTATGGTTATGCAATACCTGGTGGCATGGCAGAAACAGGATTATCATATGAGGAAAATGCTCAAAAAGAAGCAAAGGAAGAAACAGGACTAGATGTAATAATCAGAAACCCAAACAAGCCATGGACTTATTCTCATCCTTCAAGAGATCCGAGAGGACATTACACTAGTCACACATATATTGCTAGAGGATTTGGGGTTCTTCAAAGCGGAGATGATGCAAAAACAGCAAATCTTTACACACTTGACGAAGTTGTTAACATGCTTGGAAAAAACCTTTTTGCATTTGATCATGAAAATATAATTATTGATTATCTAAAACATAAGGGGTGTAAATTATGATAAAAGAACTTGGAATTGCAGGTTTTGTTGGACGATTCAAGCCACTTCATAATGGCGGTGCACTCGCTTTAGACACATTATGTGATAAAGCGGATCATCTAATAATAGGTATTGGAAGTTCTAACAAGTACAATTTAAGAAATCCTTATACTCCAAAAGAATCCATGGAAATGATTGATGCTTATCTATCACAAAGACATAATAATTATTCATTCAAATTCGTACCCGACTTTGCACATCTGCCGGAGTTTAGTGATGGCCAAAAATGGCGAGAATTTGTCGTAAAAGAGTTTGGAGTTCTGGATTATTTTGTCTCTGGTAATAATTACGTAAAAAATCTTTTAGAAAATGACTACAAAATTATCCATCCTGCAAGCCTTATACCAAGAGAGAAATGGATAAAACTAAGAGCAACAGAAGTGCGATATGAAATGGCTTTAAAACATGATTGGCAGAGACTTGTTCCGGTTGAAGTTTCTGATTATATAATCAAAAACAGTTTTGATGAGCGTTTTAGAGATGAGTTTGGAAAAGAAACAATTGAAGTTTTGGCTAATGATGATGGTTTTAAAATGTCCGAATCTGCATTGGCAGAGAGAAATCATACTATGGAAAAATAATATGAAAATAATATGAAAATAATATGAAAACAATATGAAAACAATAAATAATTATGAAATAATAAAACAAATATCCGAAGGCGGTTTTGGAAGAATATATCAGGCAAGACACAAAGAATTAGATGAACTTGCCTGCTTAAAACAAAACATTAATGCAACCCTTGATGATGTGGCTCTTTTGAAAAATGAAGCTAAAATTCTTTGGAAATTGGACGAATATCACTCTATTCCTGCTGCAAAAGATTTTTTTTCAATTGGAAAAAATGATTATGTGATGGTTATGAGTTATATTGATGGCCAGACAACATTTGATTTTGTTGAGAATAATTCTAATATTCATCCAGAAGATGTATGTTGGATAACAGAAAGATTGCTTGGAGCACTTCATTATATTCATTATAATGGTGTGATTCATTCCGATGTAAAACCTCAAAATGTTATAGTTGAACCGAAGAAACATGATATTAAGCTTATAGATTTTGGACTGTCAACTTATAATCCTCAAAGTAAAACCAGACCCACTGGTTATACAGAATTATATGCTGCACCTGAGTTGTTACAAGGAAAACCGCCGGTACCAGAAACAGATTTGTATGGTGCAGGAATTGTTATGCTGTATGCACTTGGTGGAGACGTAAAAAGTAAATCATTACCAAAAAATGTACCTAAAGAAATAGCTGATTTTTGCAACCAATTATTAGTTTTTGATCCTCAGAAAAGACCTTGTTGGGAAAAGACCAACCTCATAGAAGAACTTTCAGACATAAGACAACATGTTTTTGGAAGAAAACATGTGATGTAAAAGAAACGTATGAAAAAATTCAGAGTTAGCGATAGCTCTGGGAGGCAAAAAAATGTACAGTTGGGGCGTAGATACCTCTGATTGGAGAGGATCTGGCAGCTATAAATATGACTCTGCCAGGAGTCCGTACCTTGATAAGCTTGCTACTGATTCTAGCAAGAAAGGTCCGAGAACGTATAATACAGGCTCATCGCCTGACATGAAGTTGGTGAATACACGCGGTAAAACCATTAAGAGTGATAGTGAGAACCCGATTGTTGTGGCGATTGATGTCACTGGTTCTATGGCTAGCTGGCCTAAAGAGATTTTTGATCGTTTGCCGTTGTTTTATCAGACTCTTTCGCAGTATAAGCCTGATTTGGAGATTAGTTTTGCAGCGATAGGAGATGCTTATTGTGATAGCTATCCAATACAGGTAAATGACTTCGGAAAAGGGGTTAAGCTTGAAGATCATCTTAAGGCTTTATATCCTGAAGGTGGCGGTGGTGGACAGTCAAGTGAAAGCTATGAGTTATTTGCATATTACATGTTGAATCATTGCGAAACTCCTAAAGCAAAAAATCCTTTTTTGTTTATTTATGGGGATGAAAACTTTTACAGTGAAATCAACAATAAACAAGTAGAACATTACATTGGGGACAAATTACAAACAACGCTTAAGTCATCTGATGTTTGGCAAAAGCTTTTGCAAAAATTCAATGTTTATCACTTGCACAAACCTTATGGTGGTATATCTGATGGGCAGGATAAAAGCATAAAAGCTAGTTGGGCAAAAGCTATTGGTTCACAGAAAATCATTGACCTTCCAAGCTATGATAGAGCAGTTGATATAGCTATGGGTGTTGTTGCTAAGCATTGGGGTGAATTTGGTGATTTTAAGAGTAATCTTAGTGCAAGACAAAACGACCCGACAGTCAGAAAATCTGTTTATGACTCTTTAAGATTTATTCATGATGATTTGTCGGATAAATCTGTTGTAACAGGAAAGATTAACTCTGTAACAACTGCTTCTTTAACTGGAGGTGCAGATGATAAATAATTTTTTTTTATTTTTTTATTTTTTTATGTTAATATTTATGTTTAAAAGGTGATATCAATGATAAATGCAATAGTTACAATTCCTCCATATGCACCCTTTATCAAAGAGGTTTTAGCTCAGCCTATTGTTTCAGGTATTAGGTTGAATACAGTTATGCCATTTCAGGAGCCTCTTGAAATATTAGTGGGTCGATTGAGCAATGAGGCTAAAAGCTTTGGTAAACAGTTATGGATTGATCTTAAATGTCGGCAGTTAAGAGTGAAAACGTTTGGAGTTCCACCTTTTACTGAGATAGAATTAACTCATAATATTGAGGTAAATACTCCTGTGAAAGCATATTTTTCTGATGGTGAAGAATCGGCTATGATTTTGAAAGTGAAAGATAATAAACTTATAATGCAAGATGGGCCTAAGAGAGTTGTTGGTCCGGGTGAATCAGTAAATATAATTGATCCTTCACTCAAAGTTAAAGATTATTTTACGGCTTTGGATAAGGATTATATCTCTGCTGCAATGAAAGTTGGTGTTCATAATTATATGCTCTCTTTTGTTGAAAGTCAGACAGATATAGATTCTTTGTATAAACTTGACTCTGATGCAAATATTATTGCGAAGATTGAGTCTGAAAAAGGCTTAGGTTATGTTCGTAATGATTGGGATAAAAAAACTCATTTAATGGCTGCCAGAGGGGACTTATATGTTGAGTCAAGGCTTCCTCATCAGATAATCAGAAATACTGAACTCATTGTTAAGACTGATTCTGGGGCTTTTGTTGCTTCAAGAATTTTTAATTCTCTTAGTAGAAGTCTTGAACCAAGTTGTTCTGATATTGGCGATGTGGATAATCTTATGCGTATGGGTTATGAAACTTTTATGTTGGGAGATGATATTTGTCAGAAAAGAGACTCTGTTATTAGCGGTCTTAATTTGCTTTCGGCAATGGCTAATTATCATGAAGGTCCAAAAATTTTTTGGTGAAAAAAATGTGCGTGGTAAAATAATATAAATAAATTAACATTTCCTTAATAAAATGGATGATGAGATGAGAATAGGTATTGCAGCAAAACTTTCAAAAATTGAATGGGATATGCATCGTCTTGATAAGACTTGGGATGAAGTTATCCGGCTTTATCGGTTTCAGAAAGAAGATGTAGATAAAATTCTTAATAGTCATCATCGTCAAAAAGAAAATATTGAACATATTCAAGAGTGTTTTCCTGATGCAAAACTTGTTAATGTGATTGGCATTGAAAATGGGATTGAAGAAAAATCTTCACTTGATGTGTTGATTTCAGTTGGTGGTGATAACTTTTTTCAGATTTGCACTCATTTATTCAAGGATTGTTATTTTGTATCTGTGAATTCTGATTCTTTGAGAAGTCATGGTGCGTTGTTGAATTTTGATTCAAAATCGTTAGAAAGTTATGCTTCAAAAATTATTGATGGTTCTTTTAACTATAAGTGTTGGACCCGTGTTTCAACTTTTCTTAATGATAAATATTTGGGTGATTCTTCTTGTACTGTTTCTTTATCTATTAAAGCAACAGATATGATTAGCAGGTATTTGTTGAATTATAAGGATTTTTCTGAAGAACAAAAGTCTTCTGGGTTGTTGGTGGTTTCAGGTGCGGCTTCATCTACTGGTTCTTGGTATAGAAACGCGGGTCTTTATCTTCCACAATTAAAATCAGGTTTTTATCAGTCTCCTACAAGAAATTTTTCCAAGTCTGCTCAGGAAATTAGAACCTTAACAAGAGAGCCGTTTAAAGGGGCTGATTGTAATTACAAACTTTTAAATTTGTCTGTAAAAAAAGGAGAGGAACTATCTTTGATTTATTGGGCTAATAATCCTTCTGAGCTTTCTTTTGATTCTGTTAAACGTTTTGAAGTGAATGAGGGTGATAGACTGAGTTTTCGTGTTTCAGAAAAACCTTTAAAGGTAATTATTCCTTTTTAATATCTTTTTTTAGGGTTTCAATGTCAATATATCTTATGCCTTTGAGACCATATTTATTTGCAAATTTAACGTTTTTTTCCATGTCATCTATGAACATGCATTCTTCTGTCTTCACCTCTAAGTCTTGGCAGGCCATATCAAAACTTTTCTTTTCAGGTTTGAGAGTTCCTGTTTGCCATGAATAAATAATTGTATCAAATAAATTGTTCATATCCCATTCTTCTTTTAATACTTCGTAATTGTTTGTATTGGAGAGGAGCCCTATTTTGTATTCTTTTTTGAGTTCTTTTAAAAGTTTTTTTGTTCCTTCATAGGGTTGAGCGTTTTTTATACCTTCAAGTAGTGTTTTGACAAAAAATTCTCTGTTTTCGTCTGTGTTTGATATATTGAAATAATTTAGATATGACTCGGCCATTTCGTATGGATTATTCCATTTTTTTGTTTGAATTGCTTTTTCGTATTCTTCTAAATAATTATCACAGTTTATTTGAAATTGCTCTTTTAAAATTTTTGATGAACTTTGGTTTTTCTTTGCAAGAGTGTTCCAAAGGTCAAAAAGTATTGCTTTCTTCATTTTTTTGTTTGAAAATATAAAAAATAAGAAATAAAATATATATTTAAAGATTGTTCATTTGATTCTTTTTTTTGTCTTTGAATCAAATTATTGTGTCATCTCTGTCATTGTTCCTTCTTCAAAATCTTTTCATTAGTGGATCGCCACTATAACGCTCTGAGTTTGGTCTTGTAGGAGGGCGGCGCCATGGTTCGAATGCGCCACTATAACGCTCTGAGTTTGGTCTTGTAGGAGGGCGGCGCCATGGTTCGAATGGATATGGTCTGATTATTGGGTATGGCTCTATCTCTGGTTCAAATGGGTCGGGTCTTGGTCTTGGGATTGGTTCCCATGGTTCTGGCGGTCTTATTGTTGCTTGTTTGCTCATGCTGCCAAATGATAGATACAAGGGTGTTCCTTTGTATACAATTGTTGATCCCATAATTGTTGCTCCAATTATCGAATAGTTGGTTCCAAGGCTTATTGCTTTTTCTTCTCTTGCTTTTGCGTCTTGAAGTTTTGTTAGAAATTCTTTGGCTTCTTTTTTTGTACCTTTGATATTTTCATTATGTCCATTAAGAGCTTCTATTACATAGCTTTCCAGTAGTTTGTCAAAATTTTGTTTTAGAGAATTGCTTTGGTCAAAAATATCTGCGCCACATTTTCTATTTCCATTGTTTTTAGTTACAACTATCATCCCAACAGCACCTGTTGGATAGTCGAATTTGCTTAAGTATTCGTTGATGTTTCCTTCTTTTTGACTGTAAGTATCTTCAAGGTTTTGTGTTGCTGAGTGTGTTCCAAGGTTTGCTGAGAGACATTTTACTTCATCCCATACTGCTCCTTGACCCCTTGTCGCGGCGTAGCAGACGCTTTGAGCTGCTTTTCTTCCGCTTCTGTATTCGTTGTTTGTTCTTATATTTGGTTCTTGTTGATGTGTTGGGATGAATGGGTGTGGTTGCATGTGCAGGTTCCATGTTGGTTGTTGATATGACCATCTTCCTTGTTCAACGCAACTCACAGGTATTTCTCCGTTAAAGCCTTTTTCAAGATATGCATGTTTTGTAATCATCCTGTTTTGTTTGCCTCCAACAACATATTCCCCTTGCATTATTAGCACTTCTTTTCCAGTATTGTTTTCGAAGTGTAGTGTTGGGACGCTTCCGGTTTCGCTTATTCTTAATCCTGAACTTATTGCTTCGTCCAGTAACATGTAATCTAGTCCGCTATTTTTTCCGATTAGTGGAATTACTGTTATGTTTTTGTAGTTTTTTGGCGTTCCAATTTCAAGTTTTTGTATGTAATCTGTTAATTCATTCATTTTGTTTCTCTCCAAAACCTTTGTTGTTTAAGGTTTCATGTTTGGTAAAGGAAGGGGTAAGTATATATTTAATCGTTGTAATAAACACAACAGTAAACAATTGTGTACTTTTTTGTTAAAGGTTTACTTTTTAGAAACTTTTATATAATAATCTTAATTATCTTGTTTTTATGAAAAGAAAAATCGTACAACATGGAAGCAGCTCACTGACACTTACACTACCATCAAAATGGGTTCAAAAATTTGATTTGAAAAAAGGTGCTGAACTAGAAGTTGAAGAGTCAGGTTCAACACTTTTTGTTTCAACAGACAAAGCTGTTAACATCGAACGAAAAGAATTTTCAGCAATTGAAGAAGGAATATTCACCAAAAAAAATCTTTCTCACTTATACCAATTAGGATATGATGAGGTTGATATACAATTCAAAGATACAAAAACCTTAAACGAAATAAAAGAACGACTAACAAATTGTTTAGGTTTTGAAATAATCGATCAAAAAGAAAACAGAGTATATATAAAAAGTATTGCTACAACCCTCGAAACAGAGTTTGATACACTTCTTCGAAAATCATTTCTTATAACAAACGAAATGGGACGAGGATTAATTGAAGCCCTTGAAAAAAAAGAATATCAAAAACTAGATGATATAATTAGTCTTGAATCTTTGAACAATAAGTTTACAGATGTGTGCATCCGAATATTAAATAAAAAAGGCTACAAGATTCCAAAGAGATCAATGCAGATGTATGAAATAGTGAAAAACATTGAAAGAATAGCTGATGAACTTAAGTATATTTGTGAACTTCTTAAGGATTTAAACAAATCATTGTCTGAAGAATTGGTTTTTGCTTTCAAAAAAACCTTTGATTATTATTTGACTTTTTATGATTTGTTCTACAAAGGAACTGATGAATTAAAGAAAAAAATCTATTCTGAAAGAAAAGAATTGATAAAAGAGTTGACAGAAAAACTCTCAAACACTAAAGGTTCTGAATCAGTCTTTTTACATCATTTATTGAATTTAATCGAGAAAACTTATGATGGTGCAGGCGGATATTTTGCTTTGATATTATAAAGATAAATATTCTTTATCTTTGAGGATTGTTCGCAACTCCCTTTGAATGCTATTTGTTTGATTTCGACAGCTTAAATACTTTAGTTTTTCAAGACTATCCTGAAGTATTTTAAAATGGAACGTTGCTTTTTCTTCAATTTCATTTTTATTAGTTCTTACAGGGTCGTATAATTCATAAATATTCCAAAGAGTGCTTTGTATAAGTTCGTCTTTTTGAGAGTCAACAAATTGAAAGTTGTGGTTTCTGCCTTTTTGATTAAAAACATTGATGTATATCTGTTTTAATTCATCAAAAGAAAATTTGTAGTTATTATTTGCTTTTTTAGCCAAACGCAAATGATGAAGCCAAAAATCCTGTAAATCGCCAAAACCATTGTCAAGCATAATTTCACCCCAATCTATAATTCCAAAATCCTTTATGCTGGGTGCATGGTCAACTTCATTTGTAACAATGTTTTGAGTATGAATATCGCCATGAGAAACAACGCTTTCATTGTTAAGTTTTGAGTATAAATTCTCACAGGATTTGATTAAATTACTTGCTTTTGATTCATCAATTTTCAGTGCTGCAAAAAGCCTGTTATTTAATTCTTTTCTAGGACTCGCTTGTGGTATTTGGACGTCATATTCTTCAAACTCGTTTTTTGCAAGTGTTAGTTTTATATGGTAATCTGCGATTATTTTTGAAATTGATTTTGCAGTTTCAAAGATTAAGTCAGGTGTTTGATCCATCATTCGGACTAGTTGGTCATAAGGATTACCTGCATGACCTACTATTGCACCGCCAAGAATTGCTATATCAAAACCGTAAGTGCCGTTTTTTTGTGGTTCATAGGCAATGGGTTTTCCGGTTGGAACGCCGTGTTTGTAAGCAATATAATATGCGTTGAGTTCCTTTATAGTTTCTTTCGGGTCTGCTTTGAAAACCCAGACTTGTGAGATTCGAAAATCTTTAAGAAAATAAATCCTTTTAAGTTGTTTTCTGGTTGTAGGCATATCCTTGATACTTGTAATTCTAATGTTGGTATCACCATAAGCTTTTTGTAAGACCTGCTCAAGCTGTAAAACAGATTCAGGCTTAAGACTTTTTTTGTCTAAGAAATCAGGGATGATTGGAGCAGTAAGTTTTCTAGTTAAATATTCTTGTTTTGTTTGTTCATCATCTTCCTGATTATCCCAACTGAAGCTTTTTGGAGTTGATAGAAATGATGATTTAATTCTTGGCGAGTCTAAACTACTATTACTGAAAAAAGAAGCTTGAGGAGACCTATAATTACCGTGTTCAATGTTTTCATACTTTATCGTTTCAATGATTTTGTTATAATTATTGTCGTTCATTTGTATAGTTGTTCTAGGTTTTCTCTTGTTTGTTTTATTTTTAAATATTTTTTATCCAATTGTTTAAAGTTATTATAAATACTACCTGCAAACATTAAGCTACCAACGAATAACACACTAATTGCTGAAAGTCCAATAACTGGCACTAATAGTATGCTTGAACCCATTACACAACCACTTCCGAGCACGTATTTCATGCTATGGTCTTTTTGTTTTAGTTCTTTTTCTACTGATTCTATGTATGCTTCTGTTTCTTCAACTGTTATTTTGTTTGTTATGTCTGTCATTTGTATATTTCATCTATGTTTTGTTTTGTTTTGTTAATTGTTTTGTTTGTTTTATGATTGTAATAGATTTGTTTTCCACTCCCATAAAAAATAATTAGTGATCCCAATCCAAGGGCTCCGAACATTGCGGTCGTTAATCCCACTATTGCTAATGGTAGTCCCATGCCCAAAGTAATCACTCCTGTTCTTGCCCATTTGTAGCTGTTGTTGTTTTTGGTTATTTCTGTTTCTATTGATTCTATGTATGCTTCTGTTTCTTCGTTTGTTATTTTGTTTGTTATGTCTGTCATTTGTATTGTTTGTATGTTTGTTCTATTTCTTGTTTTTTTTCTGTGATTTTTGTATATATTTTGGAATCCATATATATGCTTTTAATTATCATTGTTCCTCCTATTAAAATCATTCCCGCTCCTAATACTAGAGTTCCTGGTCCTAATAGGCCGGAAAGCATTACTATTGGTAGGCTAGAAGAAGCGGTTATCATTCCTCCTGTAAAGTATTTATCGCTATGGGCTTTTTCTATTATCTCTTTTTCTACTGATTGTATGTATGCTTTTCTTTCTTTGTTTGTTATTTTGTTTGTTATGTCTGTCATTTGTATTGTTTGTACGTTTGTTCTATTTCTTGTTTTTTTTTTTCTATTTTTTTTAATTTATTATAATACAAAGGTATGCTTTTAAACATCATTATTCCTCCTATTAAAATCATTCCTATTCCTAATACTATTGTTCCTGGTCCTAATAGACTGGAACACATCGCTATTGGTATGCTGGAAGAAGTGGTTATCAATCCTCCTGTAAAATATTTGTTATCATCATATTTTTTTTTCTAGTTCTGTTTTTACTGATTCTATGTAAGCTTTTTTTTCTTCTGTTGTTAGTTTGTTTGTTATGTCGTTCATTTGTATAGTTTGTTTAGTTCTTCTTCTTTTTTCTCAAATTTGGTGGATCCATAAAGACCGCTTATAATTCCTAGTATCATTATGGGGCCTCCAATTACTGGGGTAAATATTGTGGCTACAGCACCAATGATTAATGTTATTGCTCCCCCACTCGACAGTTTGTAGTAAATTCCTTTGTTTAGCTCGTTTTGTAGTGAATACTTGTATGCTTTTCTTTCTTCACTTGTTATTTTGTTTGTTATGTCGTTCATTTGTAAAGTTTGTTTAGTTCTTTTTTTGTTTGTTTAAGTTGTTTTGTGTATTTATCTTTGTCTTTTTCATCTTGTATTATGCTACTCATACAACTTGCACCTCCAATAAGTCCTATTGCAGCTCCAACTATTGGGTTTAGTAACATTATTATTATGCCCAGTCCATAGACAATTGCTCCTCCTTTGAATATTATATTTCCTGCATTATATGTCACTATCTCTTTTTCTACTGATTGTATGTACGCTTCTTTTTCTTCTGTTGTTAGTTTGTTTGTTATGTCTGTCATTTGTATAGTTTGTATGTTTGTTCTATTTCTTGTTTTTTTTCTTCGATTTTTTTATACATTTTGAAATATGCGTGTGCACTTTTAAACATCATTGTTCCTCCTATTAAAATCATTCCTATTCCTAATACTATTGTTCCTGGTCCTAATAAGCCTGAAAACATTGCTATTGATATGCTAGAGGAAGCGGTTATTATTCCTCTCGTAGAATATTTGTTGCCATCATTTTTTTCTTTTAGTTCTTTTTCTACTGATTTTATGTATGCTTCTTTTTCTTCTGTTGTTAGTTTATTTGTTATGTCTGTCATTTGTATTGTTTGTTTAATTCTTCTTCTTTTTTCTCAAGTTTGGTGTATCCATAAAGACCGCTTATAATTCCTAGTATCATTATGGGGCCTCCAATTACTGGGGTAAACATTGTGGCTAAAGTACCAATGATTGATGTTATTCCTCCTCCACTCAGCAGTTTGTAGTAAATTCCTTTGTATAGCTCGTTTTGTAGTGAATACCTGTATGCTTTTCTTTCTTCACTTGTTATTTTGTTTGTTATGTCGTTTATTTGTATAGTTGTTCTAGGTTTTCTCTTGTTTGTTTTATTTTTAAATATTTTTTATCCAATTGTTTAAAGGCATTATAAATACTACCTGCAAACATTAAGCTACCAACTAATAACACACCTACTACTGAAGGTCCAATAACTGGCATTAATAGTATGCTTGAAACCGTTACACAACCACTTCCGAGCACGTATTTCATGCTATGGTCTTTTTGTTCTAGTTCTTTTTCTATTGATTGTATGTATACTTTTTTCTCTTCTTTTGTTAGTTTGTTTGTTATGTCTGTCATTTGTATTGTTTGTATGTTTGTTCTATTTCTTGTTTTTTTTCTGTGATTTTTGTATATATTTTGGAATCCATATATATGCTTTTAATTATCATTGTTCC
>JAHIUF010000070.1 GCA_018817005.1 Nanobdellota archaeon | reverse complement strand
TGAGAATAATCAATGATGTTCAGAAAAAAATCTTTTCTTTTACCGCTGAGCAAGATACTGCGTACTCCGAAGGAGTTGCAGAGTAGCGAAGCGGAAGGTTGCTGGGGATTATAAGGGGTCGCCGGAACCCCTTATTTCATTTAATGATGTGTAATCATATTTTCATGTTTGTATCGTTGTTTTTTAGAAAAAGAAAAATTTAAATTCTCGTTCATTGATTCTTATATTTCATGGCTAAGGTGTTTTGGTGAAACGGTTCGTATCTTTGGATTATTTGAAGCGGTTTAATCGTAAAAGGTTTTCTACTTGGATTGATAAACTTGGTTTTACTCACATTCTTATAATTTGGGTTTTGATAATAATCTTTTTTGGTTTGATTTATTGGGTTTTTCAATTTAATGGCTCTTTTTTGAAGTATAATGCTGGCGGTTCTGTACAAAGCATTTCTGACAGCATATATTTTAGTTTTGTTACTGCCACGACAACAGGGTTTGGCGATATAACTCCTAGTGGAGTTCTTAAGTTATTGGCGGTGTTTGAAGTGTTATTTGGTTTATTGCTTTTGGCAGTAGTCACGTCAAAATTGGTTTCTATCAAGCAGAACTATATTTTGGAAGAAATATATGAGCTTTCATTTACAGACAGGGTTAACAGACTTCGGTCATCTTTGCTTTTATTTAGGCAAAACATTGATAGACTAATCAGTAAAATCGAAGAAAAATCTGTGATAAAGAGAGATTTATCCCACATACCATCTCAGTTATCATCTTTTGAAGACCTTTTATCTGAAATTTCTTCACTTATAACAAAAACAGACACCAACACTTTTGCTAAGAATATTGATCCTGTGAATGCGAAGCTGATTTTCAACAGTATCATGAATTCTTTTGAAAAAATAGAAGAGCTGATTGAGATAATGAATGTTGCCGGTCTTGAATGGAAAAAAGATATGACAATAAATCTTGTAACTAGGTGTTTAACATTGAACGATGAGTTGTTTCTCATATTGAACTCATCAAAACTTCTCAAAGAAGATATCAAAGATTTGAATTCACACAAGGATGAAATTACGAAGAAACTGATGAATAATATTTCTCGGAATTTGCAAAAAACATAGGTTTAAATACTCATTAATACATAGTTTTGCTTCATGGATGAAGATTCCGATTTCAAAGCTGTTTGCAGAAAATGTGGTAAGTCTGTATCATCAAAAAACCTTGTTTTAGATCCTTATTACAAAATGGTTGTTTGTGCGAGCTGCGTGGCTGATCGTAGAATAAAGTTTAAACCGCAGCCTTCAGTCTCTGCAACTAACTCTAAATCTGCTACAGTTGTTTCCGGTAAAACACCCATCAGAAACAAAGTTGCTGAACACTCCATGATTGAAAAAGTTGATGAGCGCAAGATTAATTATTTATGTCCTAAGTGCAAGTTTTCCTTTGTTTACAATGTGGTAACTAATCATCCTAATAAGTGTCCTTATTGTAAGAATATTTTTTCTGCAAAGAACGAATAGGTAATTTTAAGAATGAACGTAAAATCTTTTAAATTTTTTCTTGCACCGATGGAAGATATAACTAGTAATGCATTTCGTACATTATGCTTTCGATATGGTGCTGATATAACATTTACTGAACTTAGCAGGGTTGAAAGCCTATCAAAAAATAACAAGAGCACTTGGTCAAGAATAATCTTGAAAGACAACACTCCAACAATAATTCAACTGTTGGGCGCAAAAGAGTCTGATTTCAAAAGGTTTCTTAGTGCTTTTAAACCATCAGAAGGATTTGAGGGGTTCAACCTAAATCTTGGCTGTCCAAGTCCTCATGTCGTTCGTTTAGGACAAGGTTGTGCAATGACTAGACGAATAATGAAGACGAAAAAGGTTATAGAAATATTTCATAATTACGGTTTTAAAATCTCTGTAAAATTAAGATTAGGACTCAACAAGCAAGACAAGCAGTTAAAGATTTATCTTAACCTAATCGATGCAGTTGATGCAGACTTTTTTGTTGTACACACAAGATTTGGCGCGCAGACTTATGAAGAACCTGCTGATTTTAGCGTGTATGAGGATTGTGTTAAAACAGGAAAAAAAATAGTTGCCAATGGTGATATAAAAACTCGTGAACAGGTTGATTATCTTAAAAATATGGGCATTAAGGGTGTGATGATTGGAAGAGCTGCTGTTGTAAATCCTGCGATTTTTAATCAGATAAGAGGACTTCCTGTTCCAGATATTGAAACATTAAAAAAAGAGTATGCAATTTTAGCGGAGAAATTTAATGAGCCTCCAAAGTATAAGAAGAACTTTTTAAAGCATGTTTCTTCTTTAAAACAGATTCACGAACCTTGATAATTAAACATTTCGAGCTTTTCTTTCTATGTATAACATTTCCTAGTGTTTTATAGCGTCTGTAAGAGAAATCTTTTGAGTTTCAGGCATGTATTTCTCGACAATGAATTCTGCATCTGTTCTTTCAATACGATTTTTTACTTTTTTTAAACATTCCTGTGCAGATACCTTTGTCAGCCACTCCGCCGAGCATCCAATCAATAAGAAATAATATTGCAAAAGATATCCAGATTATAAGTGACCATTTTGGAGTATTTGCAGAAAGCCAGTATATAAAGTCAAGGACTGCGATAACTGCTGCCGACTCACCTATGATTGACGGGTTTTTCATGAGTTTTTCAGTTTGATTACTATTTATAAATTATTTTATGAAAAAACCGGAAAATTTACGAGGTTTTTTTTGGGATAGGGTCATAACCCCCTTTGTTTAAAGGGTTGCATCTGAGAATTCTGTATGCACCTAACCCCGTTCCTTTTAATAATCCGAATCTTTCTATTGCCTGTTTTGTGTATTCTGAACAACTGGGTTCAAAACTGCACAGAGATCCTTTTAGAATGCCTATTTTTTCAAGTCCATGATAAATCGGGTGTGCAGTTGTTTGATATAGATTTATCATGCTTGTACCTATTTTTCTTGGTATTGAGGTCAAGGCTGATTTTAAGGACATCTTATCGGTTGTTTTTTTCGAATTGTTTCAGTGACTTATATGCTGGTCTCACATCCATGTATGTTTCGTCCATGTGTTGTGTTACACCCATTTTTTGGAACCAATTCTCGCATTCACTTGGATCCACATTTTCATCTTTGTTAAGGTCTGCAACTGCTAATGATTTATAGTATTTATCTTCATATGCCACATGGTTTCTGATTACTTTCCAGCCGATACTTCCAAATGTCAGGTATGTTCCTATAACAATTCCTGCAGTGGCCAGACAGCAGCATCCTAAAACTCCTGCAATTGTTTTTTTCTCATTTGATGATAAGTTTTTTGCTTTTTTTGTATAGTCTATCATTTTAATACCTCTGTTTATTTGTATTGTGTCACAAAGTCCACATATTTTCTGTATGGTACTTTGACTGTCGGTATTTCGTTGTTTATTGTTGGTATTTTCATCTGTCTATACAGCATCACTTTCTCTTCTAGTTCTATGATGTGGTTATTGTTTCCGAATTTCGTGTTTATTATAGACTCTGCTTGCTGTTTTTTGTTGTCATAATCCCATGTTGATTTTAATTTCAACCACAGAGGTTTTAATCCTCCAAGTGCTATTGCTCCAACAATTGCTGTGCCAATTAATGTTGTTTTCAAACATCCAGAACAGCAACAGCCGTTGCTTGAACTTGAACTTCTGTCGTTTTCACTCATTGTTTTGACCTCTCAATATTTTTGTTATAAGGATTCTATTGTTTTTTATAAATCTTTATGTTTTTTATCACTTTTTAGTAGTCTTTAACAAAATATTTTTAAATGACTTTTCTTTTCTCGTTTTTAATGACAGATATATCTGACAACTTAAGTCAAGAGGAATTAACTGCGTATTCTGATTCTTTAAAAAAAGAGCGAGATAAATATTCTATATCTGGATTAAGAACCTTTTTGTGTGCGGTTCCTCTTTCTTTAGGCGTTACTTCTTTGATTTTTAGCGGTGCTCCTGTATTGGCTGTTGGTTTGTTTTTTGGGGGTGGAATTTATATGATTGGCAGAATTGGTTATCACTTTGGAAAAGAAGAAACTTTTCAAAAAAAGGTTGAGGATTTTCATAAACACTATAAATTCTGATATTAAAAACAAGTTTTTTTTTCAGAACTTTTTTAAATTCCTATCTGTTTTGTTTATTCTAAGCCGAGATGGGACAATCTGGTACTCCGACAGTCTCGAACTACAAAAATAAGATTTTCGAGTAAACTGTTGCCTTTGGCATTCCCGGTTCAAAACAACGACACTCATTCGTTGACCTGTATGCAACTCCTAGTCTTCGACTGGAGTTCCATAAAAAAACGTGTGTCGTTGGTGAAAGTCCGGGTCTCGGCGTTTTTTCTGAGTTCGGACTTCAGAAATCTTTTTTTTTAGATTTCTGTTTTGTCCGGGTCTCGGCGTTTTTTCTGAGTTCGGACTTCAGAAATCTTTTTTTTTAGATTTCTGTTTTGTCCGGGTCTC
>JAHIUF010000069.1 GCA_018817005.1 Nanobdellota archaeon | reverse complement strand
TTTTTTTATTGGCTTTAGTCCTCTCTTGAAAAATGAATTCTATGATAATAATATTTTGCTTTCAGCAAAATACGTTAATTCATTAAAATCTGTTGAAACTATTGGCGTTTACTTTTTTTACAAGGATTTAGAACGTGTTCAAAGCCCTAAAACTGAAATTTTTGGTTATGTCTTTGATTATTATTCTGAAAAACAAGTGTTTTATGATACTTCTGAAAGCGTTAGAAATATTTATGACTACCAGTTTTCAAGGTTTGACGTCTTTGATTTTTACAGAGATAAAAACTATTTGTCTCCTGATTATGATGCAATAGTTATTTTTTCGAATGTTTTTGACTGGCAGGATTTAGATTTTTCTGATGTAAAAACTGTTTTAAAATTTTTAGAAGAAAATTATGCCCTAAATAAAACTTTTAGCGTTGGCAAGAGCGGTATTGAAAAGAATGAGTTTGGTTTTGTTTATATAAAAAATCGTTGAGATTTTTTTTATTTCAAAAATTAATGTTTTTCATAATTTTTGTTTATTTGAAAGAGAATTAAATAATATATCCTAATTCTTCTAGCTTTTTTGCTTCAGAGGATTCAATTTGATGAATAGCAATTTCTGTACTTTCAGTATGTTCTTCAATTAACTTAATCATCAAATGTTCATATTCTTGAGTTAAAGTTTTATTTTGCTCATATATGTTAATCTGTTCTTGAGGGTCTTTTTTTAAATTAAATAATTGGCTTTCTTTGTTATAATGGTCGTAAATTAATTTATAATCTTTTGTTCTAATGCTCGACCGATAATAAGGGGAGATGATTGGATATAGATGTGTAAAAACAAAGCTTCTTATTTCTGAACTTTTATTTTTGATTAATGGCAGTGTGCTTTTACCTTGTATGTTGGTACTTACAGGGATATTTAACAAATTTAATATTGTTGGCATGACATCAATATTTTCAACAAGTGCATCAATTTTTTTATCTTTTGGAATACCAGGACCTTTTATTATGAATGGAATTCTGACTTCTTGATCATATAATGTTCTTGCATGCTCAAACACTACTTGCGGCCCCATGCCCTGATAGATAGGAACAAGATGTTCTCCGAATTGTTCACCATGATCTGACAAAAACACTATTAATGTATTATTATTCAAACCCAAATCTTTTATTTTATCAAGTAACAAGCCTATATACTTATCACCATAACTGATGTCTTCATCGTAGTTCGTAATTGCTTGTTTTAAGGCTGTAAAATCAGACAAGCTTACATTATCATAGTATAACTCAAAATCTTCATGCATACTATCAAATGGCTTCGGTTGATTATAAGGGTCATGAGGATCATATGAGTGAACCCATAAAAAGAAAGGTTCTTCATAATTATTTTCAAGCCATATATTTGCTGCAATGATTGTTTCATTACCTCTTCTAACACCTTCTGAATAATTGTAAACATCAAAACCTTGATTTAATCCTGAAGCGGGCGACATCATACTAACGCTGATAAAAGCCGCTGTTTTGTAACCAACTGTTTTTAAAATTTCAGCCAGTGTCAAGTATTCATCTTCAACAACTACAACTCCTGTTGCTTGAGCATTTGGCATTCTGGGTTGATAAACAAAAGGATATATTGATGTCATCAAAGAAATATGCGACGCTGTGGTATATGGAATGACTGTGAATGCATTTGTGAATAATGTTCCTTCTTCTGCTAATTTATCAATATTAGGACTGGTTTCTCTTTTATATCCATAACAACTAAGATGATCTGGTCTTACAGTATCTAGCACTATCAAAACAACATTTAGTTTATTCTTCATTTCTGCAAGTTCTTTTAAATGTCCTGCAGTATAATGAAAGTCATTATTTTGATTAAGAACTTCTTTTTTTGAGTCAAATAATTTAATCTTTGGATAAGCATATACACTAATAACTACCAAAACTAATACCAATATTCCAAATTTGTAGAGTTTATTTTTTTCCATTTTTAACAGCGTATTTCATAAATAACGGCCAAAAGATTATGAAAAAGATGATTATGAAAATATCGGGAAGGTATTTCATTGCGAAATCAAGCATGTTTGGTTTAAAGTTTCCAATAATAGTTATGATGTAAAGATTTAGAATGTTAAGCAGGAAAATTCCAAAGAGGCCGATTAGATAAAACAACAAGGTTTTTTTAAATTTGAACTCGTTCCATTTTAACAATGCAAGAATTGTGAATGCAATCAAGAAATATGTCATGTAAATTGCTCCTGAAGAATTTAATCCAACACTAGCTTGATACTCACCAAGAAATATTGAATTTTGCGAAGCATTTAACAAAAGATTTGCTTTGAAGCCAGTGATTTTTAGCAAGACATAAATTGTGAAAGTAGTTATTTGAGATAAGAAATAGGCTACTTCTTTTACAAAGGTTGAAAATAATCCAATCAAATAAATCCAAATAATAGAGAAGAATAATTCTTTTTTAGAGAATTTAAAAGTAGATTTTATATAATTAATTCCAAATACCGCAAACAACAAAGTAATTATGCTTAAAATTCTGAAAATAAAGGAAAACTTAAACAACATTTTGTAAAAAAAAGTATTATCTGTTTTGACATACCAAATAAATTCTTGTGGTTCTAATAATTCAAACTCTTCTTTATTTTGAACAAAAGATTTTTTATTAACAAACAAGTTTTGTGTAGAAACTCCAATATCTTCCCCGATGCCACCGAAATTTTTGGCAAAGATTATAAGTTCATTTTTTCCCTCAGTTAAATCTTCTTTAGAAACATTTAACTGCATTATTTTAGATTGATATTCTTGAATGCTGTGATATTGTTTTGTAATGTTGTATTCTTGATTATTCACTGACATAAACACATTTACGTTTGGGTTGAAAACACCATCATTAAAAAGAGATCCATGCCAGGAAGTATGCCAAACTATTTTAGGATTGTTTGGAACTTTTTTTAGAAAGACTTCTTTTTTGAACGATTTATTTTCATAATCTCTTCCATCAATAAAAACTTGTTTTGTTTGATGAGTATCTTCAATTAATTTCATATTTAACCATTTATTTTTTTCAAGAAAAACTTTGTTTTCAAAGCTTTGATTTGTATTTTCAACAATGTAGATTCCTTCTGATAGATAATTGTCAAAATTTTTGTAAGGCAAGAAACTTAAGATGATTAATAGTGATGAAATGATAAAAAAGACTAATGATTTTTTCCAATTAAATTTCAAATCAATGTTCTTTAATTTAGAATTAGCAATCAAAAGAAATATTCCAAAAACGCTTGTGATTAAAAAATGCGATTTATGAACTGCAAATGAAGTTATTAGAGGATAAACTAAGAGTAATATAACAGAAAAAATAAAAAATCTGATGAAAATACTCTGAAGATAATCTTTCTTAAACCCCATTTACTCTTAGAATAATCTTTTCTTTAAAAATCTTATTCAAATAAACTTTTTCCATCTAATCTGTTTGCGATTTTGATTTTTAATGCATCAAGAATTGTGGGTGTGATATCTGGTTGGTTGGCAAAGAGTTTTTTAAATTTGATGTTTGAGAATAAGACTCCCGGTACAAAACTAGGATCAATCAAATGGTCTCCTTGCCATTTCTTTTTATTATCAGTAATTATTTCTTTTGTGAATCCACCAATTGAACTTTGCCATGACATACGGTATCCTTTATTGAAGCCTATGATTAAGTCTGGTGCATCTTTTACATAGTTTCCTGAGTAGATATCTTCTTTTCTGTAAACTTTATTTACAACCATTTTTTTACCATCATTAAGTTTCTCTAATTTATTGATGATTTCATTAATGATTTCTTCTTTATCTTCAACAATTCCATTTCCTTCTCGATTTTTGAGATTAATATAGATTGAGTTGAATCCAACAGCGTAAGCCTGAGTCCTGTTCCAATCAACGTTTTTGAACAAAGACTCATTCTCATCTTCTTTTAGTTCTTTAGTTAAAGTCATGAAGTTATTTTCAACAAGCCAAGTATTGATACTAACTGCTCGCTTGAAAGAATTAATTCCATGGTCAGAAACTATTAATAACAATGTTTTATCATCACTCTGTTCAAGAACTTCTCCTATGAAATCATCTTTTTTCAAATAATAACTCTTAATCTCTTTATTATCATTCTTGTTATAGAACATGTGTTGGATTCGATCAGAGCTGTCAAAGACAAACGCGTAAACAGCTTGTTTTTCTTTCTTGAAGTTTTCAAACTCTTTCCAAAACATCTTTGTCTTCTCTTCTTCAATTTCCGCAACCTGTTCCAAGAATGCTTTCTCAGAAATTCTGCCGTCTTCAACTCCTGCTGTTTCTTCAGGTATTCCAAGAGTATAAAAATAACCAATATCTTCAGCCAGTTCTTTAGAATAATTTTTTGGATGAGAAATTGGTTGTATTGGACTTACGGGGTCAATTTGGACGGTGGTTAAGTACATCTTGAAAGGATTAATGCTCTTCATATAAACCTTGAAGATTCCACTAACTTTTTTTAACAATCCAATCTTAAACTCTGCTTTTATCCAGTTACTCCACTGATTTTTTTTAATAGAATGTTTTTTATTATTTATTATTAATTCAATTGTTTTATTGTCGATAGTTATTATTTGCATAATTTCTTTTACATCAAAAATGTTTTTTCCTGTTCTAATTTTAGGTCCGAATAGTTTAGTTTCAATCAAATCATTTTTTCTTACTACTTTCAGAATATTATTCTGCGTTCTTTTTGTTTCCACATCTTCTGCATAATAAGAATATCCGCTCAGAAAACCTTTGATATCAGGAACACCCAGACCTGACAACATTTTTCCATTAAATTTTTCTGTAGGGAAAGTTACCGGCCACCTAATAATTGTTGTTGGAATTCCTGCTTTGGAAGTGTACTTCCAGAATGACTCTGCTTTAACAATTGATTCATATTTTTCACCAACTGACTTTGATAATGAAAGCTCTGGCATATAATTATCAGGATTTCTTTTAATAAAATCAAATATATTATGTTTTCCAGGGTTTACACCGGTTGCAATACTAGTCCAAGCAACCGGACTATTCGGAGGATTGCTGGTGTTAAGTTTCAAGAACGACCCCTCTTCTGCTAATCTTTGAAAGTTTTGTAGTTTGTTTTCAGAGAATAACTCTTGAACGATTATTGGATCCATTCCATCAATCCCGATGATGAGAACTTTTGAAAACTTTTGAAAAGTCATTTTTTACTTCTGAATAAATCTATTATTTTTAAAAAGAATTTTTTTATCGGTTTCCAGAAATATTTTCCTAAAAAAGCAGCAATCATGGCTAATATCAAACCAATAATGCTGCCTGAAGAGCTGATAATCATACCGCCAGTGCCAGGATCAATGTAAGCAGAAGCTAATTCTAATTTTATAAGCACTATTATTGTTAACAAAAATATTTTTCTCTTCATATCAGTACATAAAAACAGTTTTGTTTAAAAAATTTGTTTAAAAAATTTGTTTGCTTTCGAAAATTATAAATAACTGTTCAATCATTTACTAGCTTATTATGAATTATAAAATAGTATTGCTTGCGCTTGTGTTTGTTTTAAGTGTTTGTTTAGTGAACGGACAACCTAATTGTGAGGATGTGTGCGGTACTCTATGTACAGTAAATAATAATTGTTGGGCCTTAAGTTGTTATGTATTAAGCGCACCTAATGTACTTATTGATGGTGCTCCTAATTGTGGTGATTGTCTGGGTCACTTAACTAAAACTTCACAATGGACTTGTACTAAAATAACAGCCGGACCATCTTTTATTGTCCCTGAGTTCGGCCTCGTCCCCAAACTCATCACTTTCTTGTCTTCTCTCGGTATTCCTCTCTGGCTTTTTAAGAGGAGGAAGTAATCATTCTTTTAGTCTATTCCAATAGCCACAAACAAAAATCTAAGATTTTTTTGTATTTACTTCATAAGTAAATATTTCCATAATGGTATGAATTTGATTGTGCCTTTTAAGCCGAACCATTCACTCTTTTCTGTTTTCTCTTGATTTTCTGTAATTATTATTAGATTTTCACACTTTAATTCTTTGGAAGCGTGAAGCAAACCTCTTATTTCTCTCTTCTTTGTTCTTTCATCATTTGCATCATAGCAGACTTGTATTAACTGGTCTATTTTTCTTCCTTTCTTCACCACAAAATCAACTTCATAATTCTTGCTGTAATAGTAAATCTCTATTTCTTTTTTTAATTCTTTCTTATGAAGTTCAATAGCGACTGCGTTTTCATATAGTTTGCCGACATTGTTGGAGAACTCGAATGATTTTGCTGTTATTAGCCCATTATCTATTATATATATTTTTTTGTTGCTTTTTTCCTGTTCCTTGACTTTAAATGAGAATCTTTTAAGTTCAAAAACCATGAATGCTTCTTCTAAATAACTCACATATTTTTTTATTGTGTGAACGCTGTTAATGCCCAACAAATCTTTTAGTTTATTATAAGATGTAAGATTAGCAAAGTTTGAAATTAAAAGACGAGACAATTCTTCTAATCCTTTAGGATATTTAATATTATGTCTCTTTATTATATCCTTGAATAATATTGAATCAAAAAGAGTGGTTAAGTAGTTTTGATAATCTAAATCTTTAACTAATGGTTCCGGATAACCCCCATTCTTCAAGTATGATATCAGTTTTGATTTTTTTTCGGATTCTGTCAGTTCTTCATTAAAAAAATTTAAGTATTCCTTAAAAGAGAAGGGAAAAACAATTGTTGTTGAGTGTCTTCCAGTTAAGTGCGTCGCTAATTCTTTGCTTAGAAGGTTGGAATTGCTGCCTGTAACTATTAGGTTGTATCCTTGTCTTTGTAATCTGTTCACAAACAACTCCCATTTCGGTAAATTCTGGATTTCATCCAAAAATAAAACTTTAGGATTATCATATAATTCTTTTATTGCTTCTACAACATCATTATAATCTTCAACTTCAACAAGAATCTCATCATCAAAATTAGCATAACCAAAATTCTTTAATTCGTGCATTGCAAAAAAACTTTTTCCTGCTCTTCTAGGTCCAATTATTACTTTTATTATGTCCTTATTTAATTCAAACAACTCAAAATCTCTATCAACATACTTTTTTTCCAAATTTTTCCCCAATTCTCTTTTTTGAAGTAATAAAGCATCTCTTATCCTTTTCATGTAATCTATAAACTATTAAAAGTTTATAAAAGTTTCGAAAAACAACCACTGAACTGCACAAAAGTAGCATCTTTTGTGCAGTTCGTTAGTGTAATCTGTTTTTTTTGGGAAAAACTTTGTTTTATTGTCATCTCTTCTCTTGGTATTCCTCTCTGGTTTTTTAGGAGGAAGAAGTAAAGGTGGTTAATTCTTTCATTCTTTTAAGTGATTATTTTTGAATGTGAAATTCGTTGTTGAAAAACGAAACATTTAAATATAAATCTATTCTAAAATTAGATTATCATAAATTTTAGATTAATCTAAAATAATTAAAAAGCAATTTTTAGAATGAAGAAACGTAGGATTTTTGAGGAATTGTTGAAGCAGAAAAACTCTAAGAAGATATCTTTAGTTTTAGGAGCCAGGCAAGTTGGCAAAACCACTGTGTTGAAAGCTCTTCATGAGTACATATGTGAAAACTTAAAGAACAAAGGACTGTTTCTGGATTTAGATATTTTTAGCAATTTCGAGAAAGTAAGTTCTTTTGAAGACTTGATAAACACTTTGAGATTACATGGTTATCAAGAAAATCAAAAACAATTTTTTTACCTGTTTCTAGACGAATTTCAACGGTATGAAGTTATTTCAATTCTCATGAAGAATGTGTATGATAATTTTAATAATATTAAGATTTACGCTTCAGGCTCATCCTCATTAAAAATTAAAGCGCAAATACAGGAGTCTTTAGCCGGAAGAAAGAAGATAAATCTTCTTTACCCATTAGATTTTGAGGAGTTTCTATGGTTCAAGGAAGAAAACAATGCTTTTAATCAACTTACAAATATTAATCACCTAAAGGGCAAAGACTTAAGCAAGCCTATTTCAAAATTGATTGAACTCTTGAATGAGTTTCTAATATTTGGAGGATATCCTGAAGTGGTTCTGCAAAAGACCAAGAATGATAAGATTGAAGTTCTTGAAAGCATATTTGATTTATATGTGAAAAAAGATTTAATAGAATATCTAAGAATCGAGAAAGTTTTTAGTGTGAAGAAACTAATAGAATATTTAGCTGTAAACAATGGACAAAAAACCAAATACGACGAGATTAGCCAGATTTGTTCTTTAGATTATCAGAGTGTTAAGAATTACATTGAAATCCTGAAAGAAACACACCTCATTATGATTTTAAAGCCTTTTTTTACAAACAAAAACAAGGAACTGGTTAAGATACCTAAAATTTATTTCATAGATAATGGTGTAAGAAACTTTTTTATCAATAATTTTAATCCTGTTAATCTAAGAGCTGATAAAGGATTTCTATTCGAGGGATATGTTATTGCAGAGCTATTGAAAGCAGGCATAAAATCTGAATTCCTTAAATTCTGGCAGGACAAAAATAAACGTGAAGTAGATATAATATTGGATTTTGTCCATAAGCAAGTTCCAATAGAGGTGAAGTTTAAAACTAATCTAAAAAAGGATGATTTCCTCAGTCTTAAAGCATTTTTAAATACATACCCCGAAGTGAAGAAAGTACACTTGATTAATTTAAATTCTCAGAGACAGATAAATAATATATACACAAAACTTCCATTTAAACTTGAATATTTCAAAACACTTGCAAAATAGTTGTATTTAAAGGCATCATCAAGTGAAGTTTAATAAAATAAAAAATTCTTGTCTTCTCTTGGCATTCCTCTCTGGCTTTTTAGGAGAAGGAAGAGATAAAATTATTTAAACCAATAGTCACTTTAATTTCTATAATGAAGATTGGAAAAAATTTTATCTGGCGGTTTATCATCTTCATATTTTTATTGTTGATAGCTATTTCTTTATGGTTTGCAACGTTTCTTAATATCCATTATGTTTGGGCTATGAGGGCTTCTTTCTTTTTCTTGAAAATATTTAAGTTAGCAGTTATTTCTTGTTTATTATTTTTCTTTATAATCTGGTCTAAAATCAAAAAATTTAATGATTGGAAGATTAATTGGAAACAAATAGTCATATTTAGTATTTTAGCATTACTTTGTTTTTTTGGATCTTTCTATACACAGTCGGATATGTCTCTCATTGTTTCTGAAGGGGTGAAGATTAAAGACAGCAATTTGAATTTTGATGGCGGTAGATTTCTTGCTTTTAATATAGTTTCAGATACTCATTTAGCTCTTAACAAGCCTTTTATTAGTGGTAATGAATATGACTCTGTTTTCTTGAAAAAAACAATTTATTTAGAAGAACTTAAAAACAAAGAATATTTTGTTAAATGGCATGGGTTTTGGCGAGATGCAAATGGAAATAATGAGTTAGATGAAGATATCTCTATTTTGCTGTTTGTTAATAATGATTCTTTTGATATAACAAATAAATATTCCTCTCTAAACTCTGAAGAAATTTTCGAGTTTAAATTAAATATTTCAAATGATGCATTACTGCAAGGAAAGAATGAGCTTATTCTTCAAGTAAAATCAAATAAAGAAAACAATGATGATATAATAATAATTTCTCAGAATGTCTATGTTGAAGGTAATAGCTTTATAACAACTGATGAAGGAATAAATTGGCAAGAAAAGCAAGAAGAGTTTTTATGGTATGTTGTGACAGATAATAATGCTTTTTTCACTTTACTGTTTAAATTAGGGTTTATATTTCGAATACTAGGAATAATATCTTTGTTCATAGCAGTATTTGGATTGAAATTTAGCAAATTCATCATAAAAAATTCTTATAAAGAATTGTTTTTTTCAACAATCTTTGCTTACTGGATTTATGGATTTTCAGAATTCATAAAAACTAAATGGTACTTTTTTTCAAACATTGTTGCAAAAGCAATATTCTTTCTCTTCAAAATTACTGGTTTTAAAGCTTTTATCAATTTAAAGGCTGAAATTCCAAGAGTTGGAATACAAGGGTTTGTTGCAGGAGTATATGACGTTTGTTCAGGAGTTGAAAGTATAGGCTTTTTTACACTCGCTTATTTTATGCTAATAGTTATTCACTGGAACAGAATCAAAATATGGAAAGCTCTTTTACTGTATATCCCTGGAGTTGTAGGTATTTTCATGTTAAATGTTCTGCGAGTTTATATTTTGATAATTTTGGGTGCGAAATGGTCTTCAGACTTTGCATTAAACGCTTTTCACACTAATGCAAGTATGGTTTTTTCGATAATATATTTTTTATTATTCCTGTCTTTAGCCTTGAAGTTTATGGAAATAAAGAAAAAGCATAAATAGTAGAAAATTATTTAAAGAAAAATCGAGTCCTTCGAGATGAAAGCATGTAAGAGTTTGCCTCCGTAGCTTAGCGGTAGAGCGTGCGGCTGTTAAAGGTTATGCAGTCACCGCAAGGTCACCAGTTCGATCCTGGTCGGAGGCGCTTTTTAATTTCCTTTATTTAATAAATGATGCTTAGCGTCCTAACCGGAGGGAAGTTCATCCTCCTCAAGGTTGATACTCACAAATCTGAAAAAGATTTTTAGTTCCAAAAACTTATAAGAAAGTTTTTGTTAAAGCTTGGGCCCGTAGCTTAGTCTGGTAGAGTGCTCGAATCATTTTTGGATGGCAAAACTGATACCTGATTGGGCAGACATCGAGTGGTCTCGAGTTCAAATCTCGACGGGCCCATTATATCCTTTAAGAAAAAAGAATTCTTCTTCATATTCTGCTTCTTTTAGTATTTTGTTTAAGAATTTCAATGCATTTTGACTATTAATTTTTTTTAAAGAAATCATGTGTAAGTTTTTCCAACCAAACTTTGTTCTATTATGAGTATATTTGTGTCCTTCAAAATTGAATTTTTTAAGAATTAGTAATACATTATTAGCTAATCTTTCAGAAGTCGTGTTGAAATAAAATCTTTTTTTAAGATATCCATCTGTTATCATTAATCCTAAAATAAATCCTTTTAAAAATTGTTCAGAGTAATCATCCACATTTTTCTTAAGAGAAATAGAGTGCGTTTTGTTTTTGTCAAAACTTAAATAGTGATAAACAAAATAATATATGAATTTCGAATTAAATCTTATCATTCCTCGATGTCTGGCTTCTTTAATAACAGAAGTTTCTTTATTGAAAAGCTTTAATAAGATGTTTTGAATAAATTTTATTAATTCTTCATTACGACTATCACAACAAATCTTTATTCTGTAACCTTTATCTAAATATTGAGTTCCATCACCTGCCCATATGCCACAATATAATCCAATTAATAATTCATCATCATTTTTTATTTTGTAAACGATATTTTTACTTTTAACTTTTATCTTATTGAGAAGTAAGTACTTTTTTATTGTATTAGGGGATATATTTTTTAATCTAGCAATTGATCTTAACGAGTTATTTTGATTATATAATTCACAAATTTCTTTTTGTAATGCAACATTGATGACTGTTTTTTTAGTTTTCATTTAAAGTCAATCTTATCTTTTGAATGAAAATCCAAAAAATAGCTTAATATATGTTACGAGTGAATGTCCAGTGAGTAATTAACAAGAAAGTAATAGACTCACCAGTTTTTTCTAAAAAATTATTTAAACGATTAATTCTTCTATTACTTTTATGGGGATTGATGTTTCAATAGTTCTTCCTTGCAGGAACGAAGAAAAGAGTGTTGGCAGTTGTATTATTGCAATCAGAGAAGTTATGAATTCTCTTGATTACTCTTATGAAATAATTGTTTCTGACTCTTCAAGTGATTCTTCACCTAAAATTGCAAAGAAAACAGGCGTGAGGGTCATCAAGCACGACAAAGTTGGTTATGGTAATGCACTTATTGAAGGCTTTAAAGCTGCAAAAGGACAAATACTGGTTATGGGGGATTGTGATAACACTTACAATTTTTATGAGTTGTCAAGGTTTTTAAATGCAATAAAATCAGCTGATTTTGTCATAGGTTCTCGTTTCAAAGGTGAAATAAAAAGAGGGGCTATGCCTTTCTTTCATAGATACTTGGGAAATCCTTTGCTTACTTTTCTTCTAAGACTTTTTTTTCACACAAATATTTCTGATGCACACTCAGGTTTTAGAGCTATAAAAAAAGATGCTTACGAACAACTTGGGCTAAAAACAACCGGTATGGAGTTTGCTTCTGAAATGATTATTAAGGCTTTAAAAAAAGGACTAAAAATAAAAGAAGTTTCAATTTCATACAATCATCGAGTTGGATTTTCTAAGATGCGTTCGATTCGCGATGGTTGGAAGCATCTTCGATTCATGTTGCTCTTCAGTCCAATGTACTTATTTTTTATACCAAGTTTGTTCATGCTCTTTGGAGGAATCGTGCCTTTTTTTAAAAGTAATTTTTTAAGACTTGTCTTGATTGTTTGTGGTTATCAGGTTTTTATGCTCGGACTATTTGCAAAGACTTATGCAATAACTAAACTTGAAGAAAAAAACCGATTGGTAGAATCAGTCATTAATAATATTAGCATTGAAAAAGGAATATTTATTTCAGTATTAATTTTATTATTTGCTTTTGTTCTTCAATCAGAATTAGTTTTTTCAGTTCTATTATTAATCTCAATACTAACTTTTTTCAACGTATTTTTTTTAAGTATAATTGGTATTGGTGAAAAATGAGAATCGACAAATCACTATTAAAGTTAGAAAATCATTTTAAGAGAAGAAAAATCATTTATTTTTTCATACTTATCTTTTTAATCTATAATATCAATCTTCGAGTCTTAACTTCTGCCGATAATATTCCTGCTCATTATATTCCTATTAGTTTGATTAAAGAAGGTAATTTTGATTTGAACGAGTATGTGGATAATCTTTCAAAAGATACTTATCTTATTGGTAAAGAAAATAGAAGGCCTTACTATATGTTTTACAATAATGGTTATTATTTGTCAAATAATTCTGTTATTGGAGGCCTTTTTGCATATCCGATTTTTTTAGTTGCAGGTTTATTTTTTGATTTGAGTTTTGGATTGTGGATTATTCCTTACCTTGCTAAACTGATAGCCACGATATTATGTGTTTTTTCATCTCTTTTCATTTTTTTATCAGCAAAAGAGATAGTAAATGTTAGAAAGTCATTGTTCATAGCTGTTATTTTTTCGTTTGGTTCGAATATATGGACTTTGGCTAGTCAGGACTTATGGACGCATACTTGTAGTGTTTTTTTTCTTTCGATGTCAATCTATTTTCTTGCTAAAGCACTAAAAGAAAAAGAGTTTATTAAGTATCTTGGTTTTTCCCTATCAGGAGCTTTTATGTCCAGATTTTCAAATATAGTTATTATTCTATTTCTTACTTTATATGTTATCTTTTACTATAAAGATTATATTAAACAGTTCTTTGTTTATGCTTTGCCAATAATGAGCTTTTTTTTGGCATATATTTTGTTTTATAAATCTGGGATTTCAAACTTGCTTTATGTGATGCTTATAACAATATTGTTGGATACTATTTTGTTTTTCTTGTTTTTATTTTTATGCAAGTTTTTGAGAATGTTTAATAGAAAGAAAGTATTTATTACTATTTTATTATTGATAATAACTGTTTTTACTTTTCTAATCAATCTAAGTTTATCAAGCCCGATTAGAATTTTTATTTCATCGAATTTCTATAAATATAATAGTTATCTTCCC
>JAHIUF010000068.1 GCA_018817005.1 Nanobdellota archaeon | reverse complement strand
TATTGATGTTCAAAAAAAAGATGTTCAAGAAATTATGCCACAGTTAAACGTTTTGTTCAATGAAAAGAAAGAAAAACAAGAAACCAAGTTTTATAGGGGTGTTGAAGGTATAAAAACTATTTTTGAAGATCAAATAAGAGAAGGGGTGGACACATTTATTATAGGCGCATCTTATAATGCTGAAGAGATATTGAAGTTTTATATGCCTCATTATACTTCTAAGAGAATCAAAAAAAAGATAAAGCTTCATTTAATATATTGCGGTGAAAAAAGAGCTTTTTCAGTTCCTTTTGGTGAAACTAGATATCTTTCAAAAATTTATGCAAGTCCTGTTAGCACAAATGTGTATGCTGATAAAGTTGCAATAATTGTTTGGAGTGATGAACCAGTTGCAATTCTTATTAAGAATAAATCAATTTCTAATACTTATAAGAACTATTTTAATCTTCTATGGGATGTTGCAGAAAAAAAACGTGAAAAACCTGCAAAAACTCCTGAGTCTTTTGAAGTTTAAAGCTTGTAAAACTTTGATACCTCATCATCTACATGATGAAATAATAATACTTCAGGAAAATTAGATTCTATCTTGTTCTGATAATCATTCCATGCAGGATCGTAGGGACCCATGTGCCATCTTATAAGCATTGCTTCTTTATTTGTGAGACTTATGAATCTTTGGAGTGTTGAAACCGATTTTTCTCCATGACCCAGGGGAAAGTCGTCATTCACAACATAAGGTTTACTTTCAGATATGTTTCCACTTTTCAAGTAGTTAGGCTGATAGAAATTGACTTTACAGATATCATGACACACACCTGCAATCAGAATACTTTCTTCTGGAATATTTAATTTGTAATGTTCTGCTTGTCTCTTGAATTCTTCATATACTTTATAACTATGTGCTGCAAGTCCTCCTTTATAGTTTCCGTGAAACATTGTGCTTGCTGGTGCTGTAAAATAATCGCTTTCTGTAAACCACAATACTAGTTTTTCTATACCTTGCCTTTTAGTGTTTTTCAAAAGAGCTGTTATTTCATTCTTGTTTTTATTTATTTCTTGTTCTGTTAACATTTATATCGCCTCATTTTTTTTATATATTTGAATAATATCTTTTGTTGTTGTAACCTGAGAAATACCCTTGTCATACCTTATTCTTTTCAACCAAGCAATTCTCATGGAATATGATTTTTCTCCATCAAAGTCGCAAGAATGCTTATTTTTTCCTCTTAAAACATTCATAGATACAACCTCCACAACTGTTGATTTATCTGGTTCAACAAAATAGTCTGGAAGTTTATTTTTATCAAACTTTGGATGCAAAAAAACATTTCTTGGAACCTCTGTTGTTAACTTTCCTTCAAGGAGTGTTTCCAACTCCTTGTTTTGGCCTTCTCTTTTAGCATTAACTTTGGCTAGTGTTTCATATCTTTTCTTTTCAGGATTATACGCTGCGCAAAGTATCTGGGAGATTTGATTATTTGACAGATAAACCCCAATAATTGCCAAGTCTGCAGTTTCAGTCCTCTTTAATTTAATCCAATCAGTTGTTTTAGCCCCCGGAACATATAATGATGTGGGTTTCTTACAAACAATCCCCTCATAGTTTTGTTGCACGAGTTCTTCAAACCAATTTCCTAACTCTTCTTTCGTTCCAAATTCTTTTTTTTCACTTGGTTTTATTTTTGATTCGTAAATTTTTTCAGTTATCTCTCTTCTACTCACCAATGGTTTGTTGAGTTGACTTTTTCCTTCCCAGTAAAGTGTGTCAAAAACTTTTATTGATAATGGGAATTCTTCTAGCAATCCTGACTGAAGATACTCAGATATTTTTTCAGAGCCTAATTTAGATCTAAACCTTTTTTGTACATTTTTAAAACCTTTTATGCCTACTTTTTGGTCGCCTATGAGTTCAGCATCAAGTATGCAATCCGGAAGTTTTTTCAGTGAAGACATTAACTCTGGGAATAAATCAAGTACAAATTCATTCATTTGTTTTGTAAATGTAACAATTTTGTCTCCTTGTTTGTGTATTTGCATTCGATATCCATCTTCTTTTATTTCTGCAAATGTTGCTCCTTCGTGTTCTCGTAACACATGTTCATACAGTTCATCATCGCTGGCTTTCAAGTACAGTGGATTTACAGATTCTATTGGTGTAAAAATTCTTGTTTGATTCATTTTATCAACCTCGTAAAGTTATAGAATTAGTTTTATTACCAACTACTTAATGTTTAGGGGTGATGTAGGTCACCACAAAAGAACTATTTTTTTCCCGTATGACCAAATCCGCCATAACTCCTTTCAGTATCTGAAAGTTCATTCACAATTTCAAATTCTGCACGTTCAGCTTTGATTATGGTTGCTTGAGCAACCCTATCACCACGCTCAACAACGAAATCTTCTTTGCCATGATTAATAAGAATAACACCAACTTCACCCCGATAATCAGAATCCACAATACCTGGTGAGTTAACAATACTTATACCATGCTTTAAAGCAAAACCACTTCTTGGTGTGATGTGCATCATAAAATTTTCAGGCAGTTCAATATGAATTCCTGTGGGAATAAGCTTGCTTTCACCAGATTTCAAAACTACAGATTCATTAACTGCGGCTAAAAGATCCGCTGCGGCAGCACCAATAGTTCCATAAACTGGCAGAAAATCTTCAAAACCAACCCTTAACTTGACATTCACTCTAACCATTCTACAAAGTGAAAGACTATCCTTTATTAATATTATTGTCTCACAAAAGACAAGTTTAATTATTAACGCAAGAACTAATAGTCATAAAAGGCTCGTATTTTTCACTAGGACTTGTAAGTTGCATTAAATTTGTATCCAATTGTTTTTTTGAATCTAAAAAAAGTTTTTGAAACAAATCCACAGGTTCAGTTTTAGCAACCCTATAGGCTGTTGACTGAAAAAGACCTGAATAAAGTTTTTTTGATCGGGATATATCAACACTTTGTTTACCTGAACTCAATAATCCGCCAGCACTTTTAAAAAGTAGTTTTACCCAATAATCACTTACAGACTCATTCAACAAATTACTGGTCACAACGCGAGAATTCTCTTTCACATCATGTTTATTATAAGCATCTTCCAATATCTGCAAGACATCGTTTCTTAAACTGTTCGCATCATTTGAAGAATATATTTTTGAAAACAATTGAGAATTTTCTGAGTTAACAATTTGTTTCAGTTCAGTTACAGCCAGAGAGTTTTTGTTTCTTGTTAAGTTTTTATACATTAAATTCATAAAACTATTTCCAATCAAGTCTAAAGAATTCTTGTCTTTCAATAACAACATAGTTGCTTTTGACTCAGATTTTATTTGAGATTCTATGTTAGTAAAAGCTTTTTTTAGCTCTAAAAAAGATTTTTGAGAAAAGGTTTTATTTGGTTCAGTGCTTAAAATACTCCTGGCCACTTTGTATACTGACCGGTAAGTTTTGTCATAATTATTTTTTAAAGCAGAACCCATAAACTTTTTTAAAGAGTCTTCAAATATTAGAACTTCTTTTTTTTGAATTCTCTTATCTGAAAAGAGATATGATTTTGATATATTCAGCTCTTCGGACTTAAAATTTAATAGTTTATCTGTTATTTTTTCCAATGATAAAAGTTCCTGCTTAAAAGATTTAAAAAAATCGTTTTTTTGTAACTGTTCAAGTTCTTTTTTAACAATATAACAGTCCATGAAAATATCTGGATTTGTTAAATTAAAAAAATTTAACAACATTTTTTTCACAAGAACCAATCTATTTTCAATTTTAGAAAGGTCATTGTATTCACCAATCAAAATATTTCGTTTTTCCTCAAGACTTTTTGAATCATAATTTAAAACATCAACAATGTATTTTACAATAGTATTGGGTTTTCTTTCAAGGTCAAGATTGTAATCATTCAACTCACAAGTTCGTGAAAGTTTCGCTTTGACTTTGGTTAACAGTTGTTTATGTGTTCTCATTAAGTTTAAATCGTCAGGATTTTCAGATTCAAACAAATATTTTTTCGAATCACCAAAAGCAACAATTTGATCATAAACCCATAAAAGATTTCCAACATTATCCGCATTAGGGTCTAATTGATTAACAACGTTTTCAAGAGAAAGAAAGTATTGTTTATTTTCATCTAAAGGTTTTATGTTCACAGTTGGTTTTATGTTCACAGTTGTTTCAGCTGTTTTCTTTTTCTCTGTTATTCTTTTATCGGCTAAAAGAACCTCTTTTGATACATTTAACTTCTCTGATTTTCGTTCAATAACAAAGTCAATTTCATTGCACAAATTTTCAAGCGATTCTTTATGATTTGAAAACTTCTTTTTCGATAAATAATTTGCTTCTTTCTTTAAAAGATACAAATCTTCAACAAAACTATCATCAGGTAAAGATTCCAAATCTTTAAGCGTATCTCTTATGACAGCAATCCTATTTTCAACAAAGAACAAACTGCCGTGATTTTCATCATATATGCCTTTAACATTCTGATAATCAAAAATATCAAGCATTCCTTGAACATAAACACTTGACTTTTTTTCAGGCAAAAAATCATAACCCAAACCTTCGCATGAAACATTAATGATTGATTCAATTTTTGAGGTTAAAGAGTCAAAATCCGAAACAACTTTTTTAGAATGAATATTTCTCAAACTTTTCTCATCAGAATATATTTGAAGTTCATCATATACATCCAACATTTGAAATAGTTCAGTTTTATCTGATAAACTCTTAGAAAAATCTTTATCAAGCAAAGAACTCAAAGATTCAAATCTATTTTCTAAAGAAAAATATTCTTTTTTATGGTTCTTACCATGCACTATTTCCGCAATTGATTCAAAATCTTCTTTCATCTTAAAAACTCAAAAGAGGAATTTGATTCTATTTTTAAAAGTTTATATAAATTAAGACCTAAAAAGATTTATAACAAAAAAAAGATTCCTAAAATGGATGACTAAAAACTTATGTGCTAAAATTAAGAATACTTACAAGCAGCTAAGAAAAAGTTCTAAGTTAGCAATTTTTGTAGCAATCATATCAGGTATCGCCATAAGCAACCCTAATTTATATGCTCAAAACATAAGAAACAATCAAGAAAATAACGCTTTAATAATATTTAGTAATCCAAAAAAAGGCAATAATGAAAAAGCAATAATTGATTTTCATAAAAAAGGATATTTGGATTTAATAAAAAATCACTATAACGCTTTTGTTGATACTGTTACAACAAGAAAAGAATTTTATGAATCTTTCGAAAAAAGTGTTATTGAACTGGAAGGGTTGATTGACTTGTATATAGGACTTGCACACATTGAAGATAGCACAGGAATAATCCTTGGTGAAGAAAAGTTAAGTGCAGAACAAATAGAAACGGGTGTATCTCTTGAAAAATATTTTAATGAACGCGCCAGGGGAGTGCAATTCAGTTGTTATGCTACAAACAAAAAAATCAAGATTGCTCAAGCATTAGCAAATAGTTGTCAGATACCAATAGAATCATTCGACATATCTCTTTCGCCACATATAAAGATTGAAGATGAAAAAATTGTTTTTGCAGGCAGAGACAATTATCAAGAAAAAGGTTTTTCTGAGTTTGGATATGGTTTTTTTGAAACTAAATCTACAACTTACTGTGTTTGTAAAGAAAAAATCGGTCAAACACATTATTTTATATTTAAAAGTCAGGATGAAAATCCTAAAGAAAAATACTGGAATGAAGGTCTTCCTCTAGGATTTGAAAATGACAAATTATATCATAATAAAATAAAAATTTACCAAACTGTAGAAGTTCTGCCAGAACAACAAAAAATTTATATAGAAAGTGATTCACTAATAAATGAACATGAGTAAAACTAGCCAATATTCATTTGTAAAAAATCAATTAACTAGTTTTAAGTATTACTTCTTTTTTGGATTTTCTCAGTGAATCTAAGGGTTCTTGGGCTCAAAGATTCTCTGGTGACAAACAATTGTTAATCAGGAATTTTTCCTCAAAATCCGAGACGAGAAACAAAAAAGATAGAAAAAATCGTGGAGGACAAAAATGATTATACAACTAAAACCAACAACTAACAAGCGCGAATTGGAAAGAATAATAGATAGATTAGTAAAAGATGGAATTCAAAGAGAAAATATAGATATAATAAAAGGTGATCCTTACACGGTTGTAGGAATAAAAGGTGATACCAGAAAGTTATCTGAGGATCATTACAAAACTTTAAACAGTGTCTATCAGGTAATAAGAATATCCAATCCTTGTAAAGAACTTACAAGACAATTTCATCCGAGAAGTACAATCATTGAGCTTTCCAACAAACATAGAATCGGCGAAGGTCTGAGTGTTATTGCAGGTCCTTGTGCAGTCGAAAGCTATGAGCAACTATTCACAACTGCAAAGATTGTAAAAAACGCAGGTGCAAATATCTTAAGGGGCGGTGCATATAAGCCAAGAACATCGCCGGATACATTTCAAGGGTTGGGGGAAGAAGGATTAAAATATCTTAGCAGAGTAAAGCAGGAACTTGGAATGCCTATTATAACGGAAATTACTGATCCAAGAGATTTGGAGTTATTCTTGGATTATGATGTGGATATAATTCAAGTTGGCGCCAGAAATTGCCAAAACTTCCGATTACTTGACGAAATGGCAAAAATTGATAGACCTGTAATGCTAAAAAGAGGTGGTGAAGTGCCAGTTAATGAATATTTACTAGCAGCACTAAGAATTTATCGTGGAAATCAAAAAGTCATACTTTGTGAACGTGGCGGAAAAACATCTGATCCAAAACACAGAAACGTTCTTAACTTGAATAATGTTGCTTATATAAAAAAAAACTATCATTTACCGATAATTGTTGATCCAAGTCATGGCTCAGGAATAAGAGAATCTGTTGCTCCGTTAAGCTACGCAGGAATTGCATCTGGTGCTGATGGTGTAATGATTGAAGTACACTGCAACCCCGAAGAAGCATTATGTGATGGAGAGCAGAGCATTGATGGAGAAATTCACGAATTGATTCCAAAACTTCATGAATTGTATGAATTGGTTCGTAGTTAAATCAGAAATAAAAAACCATTTAAAAGAAAAAAATGTTCCTTTTAACAATATGATAATTGTCAGTGCTTGTCTTGCAGGAATTAATTGTAAGTGGAATGGCAAATCAAGTCCTTGTTCGAAAGTAATTAAGTTAGTGAAGAAAGGTAAAGCAATTCCTGTTTGTGCTGAACAACTAGGTGGTTTAACAACTCCCAGAATGCCTGCTGAACAAAGAAAAGTAAAGGTATTCAGAAAAGATGGTGTTGATGTAACTGCAGAATTTAAAAAAGGAGCAAAAGAAGTCTTAAACATAGCTAAAATGTATAAATGTAAAAAAGCAATTCTAAAATCTAACTCTCCTTCCTGTGGTTCAGGAAAGATTTATGATGGCGCATTTTCCGGCAAACTTATAGTTGGCGACGGAGTCCTAGTTAAATTATTAAAAAAGAATAATATAAAAGTTTATACTGAAGAAGAGATATGAATTCTGTTTTAAAAAAAGAAAAAATACGCCGAGGATGGGATTTGAACCCATGATTCCAAAGGAACAGGATCTCTGCGTGATATTGTAGGTTTTCATATACACTACAAGTACATAGCAATCCTGCGCAATACCAGACTATGCGACCTCGGCGTGAGCACCAAAACGACGAGTCGACATTTCCAAAAATTCTTTAATCAATTTTTGACTAATGCGACCTCGGCGTGAGGTTTACTTTAAGAATAAACATCTCTTTTAATAGTTTTCTTTTTTCCGACATTGTTCAAAGACTTGTCTAAGTTAAAATATCAAAAGAGAAAAAAATAAATAGTAGTGTTGTCATGTATCATTTTACAATGAAAGAACCAAGCCCTAAATTTGTTTTAATATTAATAATCATGTTAGTTTTAATAACTGGTTTAATTGGTACCATTATAAAAGACCATTATCTGAACATTGGTGGCAAAGCAATTAGAACAAATAAATTTCTGCAAAAAGAAGAAACGATTGTAAAACCAATAATTGAGCGTGTTAAAAATTTAAATAAAGATTCTGATAATGATGGTGATCCTGATAGTACTGATTGTGCTCCATTAAATCCCAATAAATTAAGTCCTCGTGATAATCTTATAATTGATAGAAACATTGAATTATGTCCTGGCAAATATTATTTAACAGATCAAGGTATGCGAGGAATATTTATTTTTGACCGTGTAAACTTTGTCAGCCTTAATTGTAATAACGCAGAGATTATCGGAGATCAAAAAGGAATTGGAGTGATGATGGACTACACAAGTAATAGTGTTATTGAAAATTGTAACATCAGAGGTTTTTATCGAAATTTAGGGGGGAAAAATTCATTTTTTAATTCAATAATAAATAACGAATTTTCTTATTCAATTAGCGATATTTTTTTAGTAGGATTTAGTCACAATTTTATTAGTAACAATAAAATTCATGATTCTCAATATCATGGAATACATTTTCATGCGAATACGGATTTATCTCCTCCTTATAATTTCGTAGTGTTCAATACAATTACTAACAATGAATTTTATAATATTAAGAATTTTGCACTTCACTTGAACGATACCAGAAATAATGTGATTTCAAATAATTTCATCCATGATAATTATGGAGGTATTGAGTCAACAGCATCAGATAATAATCAAATATTAAATAATAGCATAACTAACAATAACATTGGTATTAAATTAGCAGCCCCTAACATTCCTCCTAATGCTAATAATGAAATAAGTTATAATTACATATGCCATAATATTCAAGATTTATTATGTGTTGGAAATAATATTGGAAATCACGGGTTTAATTACGGAATGGAGATAGTTGTTCCTTGTTCCGATTCATGGCCTGTAGAAGGAAACGATTTCGATTTATGTTAATAATCTAATTTAAAGTCTTGTTCAAAGATATTTTTTTGTATAATTCCGAAATAACGTTACACTTTCTAGCTGTAATTTCATTTATAAACTTTATAAATGAAACATTTTACTATAGACTTTCTCAGTTTGTCATCTAATTTCGGAATCACTAGTTAACTTAT
>JAHIUF010000067.1 GCA_018817005.1 Nanobdellota archaeon | reverse complement strand
TTTACAAGCTCATAGTTTTGTTGAAGGGTCAGATAGAATATTTCCCGATAGAAATATATTAGAAAAAATATCAGTAAAAGTATTGCAGCAATTGGACCTTTGTGTCTTGTCTTCATAATACCCTCTTTTTCCCTATTCGTATCTTTTGTTGTTTGACTATATAAATTTTATGTTAGTGAAATTTATGTCCAAAAAATTTTTGATTTTTGATTATAAAAATCTTTCTAAAAAAAATAAAACCTACTGTGTGGTGGTAAAAATAGTAACCTTTATATATTAAAAGTTATTACCAACCCTAAATGAGCGAAGAAAATCAAGAAAAAATCAAGAAAATCAAACCTAAAAATGGAAGGGTTGGAAATTTTCAAATAGAAATAAAAAACATTTTTGAAGATTCTTCAAAAGAGTTTTATAGTGCAAGAGGACTCGTAAACATATCATTCTACACCTTAATTAAAACTTACAAGAAAAAAGCATTGATAGTTGGAAAACAAGAGTGTAAAATAAAAGAAACCATCGGTCATAAAGTAACAATACAACCAAACATAAACACACAATTATATCATCCTACAAACATAGCAAAAATTGCGATAAAAGAATTTCAAAAAAACAATTATGACGTGAAACAAATAGAACTTGAAACTGCATTAGCAGTTATGATGAACGATTATGTTAACACCGCAACACAATATTCTAATAAAGGAAAAAAATTGTTCGGACAGTACATTACTGAATGCAAACTATAAATTTTTTTCAGATTTTTAAAAAAGATAACAAACCCCCATTCTTATAATGAGAAACTGCTTCTTTAACAGTATTAAAATGAATATCAACAACATCAGATACATCTTCAGAGTACCCTCCGCCAAGAACTAAAACAACAGGTGTCTTTCCAGAAACCTTAAAGACAAATTTATCACGCGCCAACAGTCCTTCTTTAGAAAGCTTAAAACCACCAAGCCTATCACCAATGAAGGGATCAGCACCAGCAATGTAAAAAATTATATTGGGTTTTTTTGTATTGACAAGATAACTCAAAAACTTCAACGACTCAAGATATAACTTGTCTGTAACAATTTCATTAGAAAAAAGCCCAACATCACAATCACTACGCTCTTTCAAATGAGGAAAATTATCCTGTTGATGAATACTAAAAGTATAAACTGAATCATCACCTTCAAAAATTTTCGCAGTACCATCACCCTGATGAACATCACAATCAATTACCATAACTTGACTAACAATGTTTTCCAACAAAAGTTTTTTTGCAGCAAAAGACACATCATTAAAAATACAAAAACCAGAAGCAGAATCCTTTTTTGCATGATGAAAACCACCGCCCAGATGAATACCAACTCTATGCGCCAATGCTAATTGAGCAGCTTTGTACGACCCATCACAAATAATGCTTTGTAAACGAATATTTTCTTTGGATATAGGATTCTCTTTTCCCATCCAAAAAAATCTTTTTTGAAACTGAGAACGAATCTTAAGTTTCTTAATATAAGCCTTATCATGAACAATAGCCAAATCATCAAGAGATAATTCTAAAGGACTAATAACATTATCTGGAGCTAATACTTTTTCAGAAATCAAACGATCATATAACAATCGATATTTTTCTATCGGAAAAATATGATTCTCAGAAAAATAGCTCTCTAGTTCAGACAAATCTTCATTATGATAAACAAATTTTACCTGCTTAGTTTTTAGGGTCGTCATTAAAAAAACTTCAAACCCTCACCCCCTAATAAAAAGTGTTTTGTCAGCGTTTAATATTAAAAATTGAAACTGTATTTATAAATTTTTTACTAAATTATCAAATATTCTTGCTCCTTCGACCAGTAATTCTTTTGATTTTTCAATATTAGGCGCATCTGTTATAATTCTATATTGTCCAAATTCAGTTTTTGATGTTCTAAACCATAAAAATGAATCTTGATAGTAAGCTTTTACACTCCCTGTTTCATCACCTCTTGTTTGTATAGTTATTCCTTTTTTCGAAAAGTATTCTTGCAATGCTTTGTTTAGTTTTGGTACTTGATTAGGAGTGCACACCTTGATTGTTCTGTGAGAAAAATATTTCGGATATGAATCTATTATTTTTTTGATGGAAGAATTTTTCTTTTTGCAAAAGTTCATTATTTGCAACATTGTCAAGATTCCATCTCTGCATCTGTTTGGTGGAACTATAACCCCGCCATTACTTCCTTCTCCACCAAGAATGCTTTTTGTTTCAACCATTTTGTTCACTACATTTATTTCTCCAACTTCTACTTCTTCTATTTTAGCATGATAAGGTTTTGCAAGATGATATATTAGGTTTGAAGTAACATCATTGATTACGATAGTTTTTCCGAGCTCTTGTGTTGATAAAACATAATCCATCACTAATCCTAAAACGTAGTTACCATCAACCATTGTTCCATCTTTGAGAATTATTTCAACTCTATCTGCATCTCCATCAAAACCAAAAGCCATGTCGATGTCTTTTTCTTTTAGTAACTCCACCAAGTACTGCATTGATTCGTGATTTGGCTCCACCAATCTATTTATCATTCCAATTTCCTCGTTTACCAAAATCAAATTATTTCCCAATATTTCTTTTAGTTTTTTTAATACTAGAACTGCTGCAAGCCCATTTGGATCCACCAAAACTTTAATTTTAGTCTTTGAGACATCTTCTTTTTCTAAGATGAAATTAGTGTAAGATTCTATTACTTCGTTGTTCTTATTTTCAAATTTTAGTTCTCCTTCTTCAAAGTTTACTGATTTTGAATTTTTTATTAAAATGTCTACATCTTCAGGGTTTAAGATAGCACCATTATTTTGCAGAAATTTCAAGCCATTATATTCTGGTTCATTATGTGATCCTGATATTATTAATCCACCAACTAATTTGAATTTTCTCACAGCATGTTGAATTGCAGGTGTAGGAGCTATTCCTGCATAAATGACTTCCAATCCTTCTTTGCAAAATATTCTAGTTACAGTTTTGAATATTTCTTCTCCCGAAGGTCTTCCATCAATTCCAATGATTATCTTGCCTTTCCCAAGCCAATCAGCATAAGCTTTAGCATATTTTTTGGCCGCTTCTATGAATTCTTGATTATAAAGACCTCTTATGCCTGAAAATGATTCTACTAACATATAAAAAGGTTTAATCCAACGATTTTTAAATTTTTGGTAAAAATAGAAAAAAATATAAGCAAAAAGAAAAAGAATATGATTATGTTTAAAGCATTTATTTTTGATATGGATGGAGTTATAGTGGATAATACTTCTTTTCAAATACAATCATGGAAAAAACTCCTGAAAAAATACGCTGTTAATTTTGAAGATGAAGAAATACTTCAACAAACTCTCGGAAGGAAAGCAGAAGAAATAATAATTCATTTTTTTAAAACCAAAGAAGCCAACATTATTGAACAATTAAAGGAAGAGCGGTTTCGCATATATAAATCATTATCCAAACAAAAGCTTGAATTAATATCAGGATTGATTAATTTCTTAAAATTATTAAAAAAAAACAAAAAACTAGTTTTATTGGCTAGTTCTGGTTCAAAAAAATCAGTTAATTTTATTCTATCAAAATTTGATTTAAGAAAATATTTTAACATAATTATAACTGGTGAGTCAGTTATAAAAGCAAAACCTAACCCGCAAATTTATTTGTTAGCATCTAAAAAATCTGGTTTTGAACCTAAAGAATGTGTTGTTTTTGAGGATTCACCAGCAGGCATTAAAGCTGCAAAAAAAGCAGGAATAAATTGTATTGGAATTTTAACATCATACAATAAACTTGAAAAAACCTTATTTAATATTAAGAATTTTACAGAAATTAAAAAGAGCATTCTTGATTAAATATTTTGAAATTCTCTAAGAATATTTAAAGCGATTTTTTTGCAATTGCCATGAATCTCTTCGGGAATTAATTTCTTGAAATTTTCAGTTATAGTTCCATCATAACCAATTATTGCATTTGCATATGCAATACAATTTTGCTTGCTTTCTCCAGCACTATAACATTTAATAATCGCATCGGTTCCTGATTTTCTTAATTCAACAAATTTATCTTTAAAATCAAAATAAGTTCCATCTCCAACAAATACAATGTTATTTAGATTATTAAAATCAATATTAGGTGCAACTTCAGAAATAAGTTTTTTTGCTTGTTCTAAAGTTATTTTTTCTTCTCTCAAAGCTAAAGAAATGCTTAAATAAAAATCATCAATCTTATCTCTTTGAATTTCACCTGAGGCTTTATCTTTCTTCAATTGTTCAGGATTGGGATTGCTTTCATTGTAGAATCTTTGTTCTCGTTTTAGATCATATCTTCGTTTAATATGAAATTTATCAAAAACAGATTCTAAGTGGTCGGAAATTAATTTCTTATCTCTGTGCAGTTGAGCAATCATTGCGGCCAGTATTATTGATGCTTCACCAGCACTTTTTTCTCTCATTGCAATTGCTATTCTTCCCGATTGACTTTTTATTAAATGTTCTGGACCTATAATCATCCCTCCACTTTCTTCCCCTGCGAATAACATTCTTGGTTGAATTCCTAAATTTATTTTCCTATTAAAAATATCTACAACTTCAACTTTCTTGTCAGGATTATCAGTTATTTGTTTCTCAATTTTTTTCATCATATTAGCAATTTCTTTAAATCCAACAGGCACGTATACAACCTTTACATCATTAGCGTTTGCCCATTCAACCCATGAGGCTGCAGAGGGAGTTGTTGTGATAATAAATCTCGGATGATCATTCCATAAACCAGCATTTTTTAACTGAGTTGCTTGATAATTCATTGTTAAAAAAAATGATTGATTCGGTGTATAAACTGTTAAAATTCTTTCATCATCTATTTCAATAAATTGGATTCCTAAAGATTCAATTTTTGGTTTACGAGAAATTGATTCAACTTGACCCACCACTATACGATCACCATCAGGATCCACCATTAGTATAATGTATCCTTCAGATTTATCTTTTAATAATTTATCATAACCCATTGTTTTTACAACTTCCATCATTGTTGTATCACAGCCATAATCAAAGAATTCTTTGTTTTTAGTGATAGGATTCTCCATCACCTTTCCAATGCCATGAAAAAACGGATCAAGTTCAATATTATTCCAAACAAAAGCTTTTTCTATTCCTAAAAGATTAAAAAGTTCACTCATTATTGGATACATACAACCACCAACACATTCAAACATTATTTCTAGTCCAGCATCAGCTTCTTCTTTAATTAGATTAATTGCCACATCAGTTGCAACACCTTTTTTTAGATAATCAAAATACATTTCCAATCCATCAAAATCTTCAGTTATTAAGGGTGAGTTTGCAGATTCTAATTCAATATTATAACTCTCATTTTCAGCTGCATCTAACACTTCTTCAATTTTTTTAACAAATCTGGCTGACATTTCAGGTATGAATTGACTTCCCTGATTATCTAGATCTTTTGTTGCAATTTTACTACTAATAGCATGACTACTTGTGACATATTCACCACCATCGTAATCAAGCATAAATATTAAGAACGAGGTCATCCAGATAGATGTTTTTTGTTTGTTAAAAGGAAGATGGGTTTTTATTTTTTGGGCTGCTTGGATTCTTGTTATTAAGTTTATATAATCATCTGTGTTGTATCTTACTTCCCCTGAACATATTTTGTTAATTTTATCAACAGGTAAGTCTTCTTTTAAAACAAAAGCTTTCCCGAGAGTGGCAAGAGCAATTCCAAGTTGATTCATAGGGTACCTGGTATCCCATGGATAAAGAACATTCTGAGGACCTCTAATTCCACCTGTTGAAACAATCGCTTCTTTTTTATAATTAGTAAGCCACTCTCTTAATTCATATTTCTCTATTAATTTTTTTGTTAATTTAATTTTGTGAGACTTTGGATTGTCCAAATCAAAGATTAGATTATTTTTTATTTCTTTAGGAGTATTAGCATCGATTTGTTTGAAATACTCTTTCTTCAAACGTTCTATCTCTTCCCCTTTAACATTCTCTAATCTGGTGCTTCTCATAATATCTCACCTCAGAAGAGGTCTTATAGAATGCCGTTCCATTTCTCTTCAGCAAGTTTAAATCTTTGAGGTGTTCCTGTGTCAAACCATTGACCTGAAAATGGATAACCGAATAGTTTTTCTTCTTGTGCAAGCTTTGGAAATACATCATTCTCTAACATTGCGTAACCTTCAGGAATGAAGTCTATAACTTCAGGTTCCATTATATAGAGTCCTGCATTAATAAGATTTGACGGAGCATTTTTTAATTCGGGTTTTTCTATGAATGTCATTATTTTATTACCATTCAACAAAGCAACACCGTACATGCAAGGGTTATCAACAGTTGTTAGAGCAATTGTTACTAGTCCTCTGTTGGATTTGTGAAATGTAAACATATCGTTAAGGTCTATGTCTTTTAATTCATCAGCATTACATAAAATAAATGTTTCGTTCAGAAAAGATTTAGCAAGTTTTAATGGGCCTGCAGTTCCTAAAGGGTTATCTTCTTCAATATAGGTTATGTTCACTCCTAATTTGTTACCATCTCTAAAGTGATCTTTTATCATTTGGGATTTGTATCCTACTGAAAGTATTATATCATTTATTCCAAATTTTCTTAAGAGTTCAATTGTGTATTGAATAATTGGTTTCCCTTTGATTAGAATAAGTGGCTTTGGAAGTCCATTTGCAAGTTCTTTTAGTCTTGTGCCTTTTCCGCCAGCAAGTATTAATGCTTTTGTTGGCTTGTTACTTCCAAGACTCATTCTAAGAAGCATTTCCACTGCGTGGCTTCGATTCTTTACTCTAGTCTTGTCAATTGTTTTATCGATCTGCTCGAGAATACTTCTCTCAATTGTTAGCGTCACCCTTTCTTTCATCTTGTTTTGGCAAAATTATCTCTTTTATTTAAATCTTTTGATTCCTGTATGATGAAGTGTGATGTTTTCATCAGTTGGTGACTTCAAAAAATATAATACACTATAACTACTAAATAATGGTAAAAAAGCAAATATTTATATATTTAATCAGGATTCAAAAAAATGTGCTTAAAGAAATAATAGTCGGAACCGCAATTTTAATCGGAGGAACAATTTATGCGAAAACCACGAATCAAGACTCAACAATAGTTTCCGAACTATCAAAAGAATACGCAATAGAAGATACAACCCAATACAATGCATTAAATTTCCCAATTATAAAAAAAAGAATACAAACATACGAAAAACTAAAAGAAAATTATTCTAACCCTGAACTGATAGATACACTAATAAAATTTTTCAAAGAGCCAAACATTCCAATAGAAATAATACCAAACACAATCTCTTCCCTGAATTTAAAAGATGGTGTTTCTGATTTATTAATGGGAGACTTTTACAAACAAGAAAACAACCTTAACCTTGCAAAAAAATATTATCAAAAAAGTATAAACAAAGGATTGGAGTTTTCTGAAACATACAGATACTTAGGCGATATGAAACTAGCAAGAGCAGATAAAAGAAACAAAATAGGTTTTGATGAAATGGAACAATTATATCAAAAAGCAATAGAGTTTGATTCAACAAATAAAATAGCTTACTGGCACTTAGCAGAAACATATGTTCTAAAAAAAGATTATGCAAAAGCTCTAAAAACAGTCAATAAAACATTTGAAATTTCACCAACAGAAATACAAGATTACTTCCATAGAATGTTAATAATTGAAAATCTATTAAATGGAAAAAATTTAAGGCAAGAAGTAAAAGACGCAATAAAAAAATGTTATTTAAAAGATACAAACACAATGAAAAACTGTCCTACAATGATTTTTTGTGCTTATAATACAATAACTGACTCTGAAATATTCACTACAGAAGATGTAAATAATTTCGAAGAAAAATATCGAGAGCAATTAAAAACAAGTGAGCTGTTTCAGATAACTTCCCCTTCCAAATAATTCCTGCGAACAGCAATAATCTTTACGCGAATTCTTTTTCCAAGCAATTCTTCGCCTTTCAAAACAACGAGCTTGTAAAAATCATTTCTACCAATAAAAGAATTGTTTTTTCCCTTTTCATCAACAAAAACATCACCCTCCCAAGAAAGCCAAGAATCATTACAACGTAACGAGTTATTGAGAAGAACAAGTTGTTTGGACCTTTCTTTTGGAATTTCTGTTATCAACAAAGGCATTAAAGCAGCCTTTGTTTTTGGACGTGGATAAAATTTTGAAATGTTTAAAACTGGAAATTGAAATTCTTTGACAAGCTCCAAAGTCATCTTGAAATCCTTATCTGTTTCTGTTGGAAAACCACAAATAATATCTGTTGCGATAGTGATGTTCGGGATGTTTTTTCGTAACTTTAAAACAAATGTTTTGAAATCAGAAACAGAGTATTTTCTATTCATAATTTTCAAAACAGGATTGCTTCCCGACTGTACAGGGATATGAATAAATTTAAACATACGTGAATCTTTGTATATAGTAATTAGTTCTTTTAAATATTTTTTAACGTATTGAGGGTTAATCATCCCAAGCCGAATCCTATAATCGCCAGGAATTTCAAGAATTTTTTTTAATAACTTTGGGAGATTCGTTCCTATGTCAAGACCGTAAGTTCCTGTATCTTCACTTGTAAGCCAAAACTCTTTTACACCCTCTAAAACCGCTGTTTTAAATTGTTCAATAATTTCATCTTCGCAAAAAGATTCAAGATCTCCTCGTGCAGATTTGACTTTGCAATAAGCACAGTTTCCAAGACAACCATTTGATAAAGGAATTATTTCAATCAAATTATTCCTTCTGACTTTTGGCAAGTTTTGTCTTTTACTTTTTGTATGCATCAGTAACTGCACTATATTTCCAGCAAGTGTTTCTTTGACAACTTCAACTATTCGGTGAATTTGTTTGACACCAACAAGAGAATAGTTTTTTAGTTCGTTAAGTTCAGGTTCTGATTGAGGAATACACCCTGCAACAACAATTTTTTTATCTGTGTTTCGAAGCTCTGATAAAAACTTTTTTTCTGAAGGATCCTTTACAGTGCAAGTATTATATATCAAAATATCCGCTTCTTTTTTTGTTTTCACAATTTTATGACCTGCGTCAAGCAATAGTCCCATCATAACTTCTGAGTCTGATTGATTATGAGCACATCCATAAGTTTTGAAAAATATTTTTATCATACAACTTCGAAGAGGAGATTCGTTTTTATAAAATTATTTGTTGAAATAATATAATTTTGCTGGTCTGTGAGAAACGTTTGTTTCTTTATTATTTGTTTCTAATACGATTCCTGCAGAAATAATTCTCTTTCGAAAATTTCTATTATCATAAGTTTGTTCTTCAATGAGTTCATAAATCTCTTGTAGTCTGTTGATAGGAAAATACTTCGGCAAAAATTCTTTTATAATTTTAGAATTCAAATTTTTTTTCAGGTAGAAAATCGCTTTTAGTATTATTTCTTCGTGATCAAAAGCGAGTTTTTTTAAATCGCTGTAAACATACCAATTTTTTGATGCAGTTATTTTTTCTTGGTTTATGAGTGCCAGATACCCAATAGATATTGTTCTTGTTCTTGGATCCCTGTTTGGTGTTGTAAAAACTTCAAATTCTTGAAAAAAAATATCTTCGTAGTCTAGGATTTTTGAAAGTTTTCTTTTAAGGGTTTGTTCTGCAGTTTCGTTTTTTGTGAGAAGACCTCCGGGAAGCTCTAAATAGTCTTTTTGTGGCTCTTTTTCTCTGGTGTTTAGATAAACCTGTAAGACACCATCTTTTACTGTCAGTATAACCACATCAATTGCAACTCTTGCAGTTTCATATTCCATGTTTTAATAAAACAGTTCGCATTTATAAATGTTACATAGTTTTTACGTTAACTTTACGTAAGAAAAACGCAAAGTTTAAATATTAGTTATACTTTACAACAGTGTTTCGAATACAAGGTGAAAATAAATGAAAAAGAAAACCCACAATAATCGAATTGAAGAACTCGAACAAAAGCTATGTAGTGAAATGCCATCGAGTGAAAATGTAGGATTTGAAACTCAAGAGATAACCGGGATGGACTGGCCAATAAAATCAAAACAAAATTTGAGAGAAAAATATACTGACCTATATAAAATAGAGCAAGATGAAGAAATAGAAGCATTATACGAAAACATAAAACCAGTTGTAAGATTTGATGACCTTAAAGAACAAAGCGATGATGAAAGAAGAGACTTATATTTTATAAAAGATGTAAATTTGTATAATATTGCATATGCTTGGGATCCAAAACCTACAAAAAAAGCTGAAAATCTAGAAAAACTTGCAGATATCCAAACAAAACATACATGGGCATACCACGGATTTTTCAAGCCATCAATTGCAGAGGTACTTGTACAAATACCACAAAAATATATAAATGATGTTTCTGCGTTCGAAATAAAGTCAGATACTGTTGCAATCACCGGAAATTATCATACTGTTCTAACAAGGCTTTATAAAACAAAAGAAAATAATAACAAAAAAAAAATCATTAGACACATAATAACAGATAAGGATTCGAATGGTCAAGAAAGACCAATAAAAACGTCTAAAAACCAATCTACAAATATATTTCCAAATAAAATTTATGAGCTTATGGAACAAAAATTAGAAGAGCCCTCTGAATACTTTCAAATAGTTGAAGCACTCGACACAATAAGAAACGATACAAAGCTGCAAAAATTCATAAGTGAATACGCACAAAAAAATAAAATAAAAGAAATATATTGGGGAATATATGGTCATGAATGTTGCGATGGCCCATATCAGTTAAAACACATATCTATATGGAAAAGTCCGCGAGCCCTAAATAAAAGACCTTTTTCTGCAGAAATATATCCTGCAGAAATATATATAGGGCCAGACCTAAATTGTAAAATAGCACCCATATTTCTAAGAACTTCACATAATATTAGAACTAACATTAGAAAAATCATAAAAGAAGGAGAAGAATTCTATCTCAAAGTAGATTCATTCTCTCAGAAAAAAGAATCACTAATCAACACAGGCATATTCAACAATCTCAAAAAAGAAGAATTCTTCAAAGGTTTGGAGAAGTCAATTCAAGAAATCATAAATTTTAAACTTTAGAAAAAAGACCAATGAATAGTATTAGTGTCAATCACGGACGTATCAGGGACATTTTTTTTGAGTATTTTTTCAAGCTCAAGTTTTCTTTTCTCATGATAAGAAACAGTGTCTAAATCTGCATGATAATCAGTATATTGATTCCAAACAGTTGAATCTTCATTTTTAAGACTAAAAATTTTATCAGCAGTTATCTGAACCTTGTTTCCTGGAGTGTCAATATATGAATATTTTTTTTCTTCTGCAGACCAAGAGAGTGCACGACCATTAAGTTTGTAAACATCGACAATTTTCCCACCATCATAATCAACTAAAACATATTTCTTTTTCGTGCCTATAAGTCCACCTCTCGCTGCAAGCTTATCATAATCTGGACAACTATTTAAACCTAACAATACTGAAAACAAGGTTATAAAAGCAAGATTTTTTTTCATTCTTGAATTAAGAAAAAAGCACATAAATAAAAAGTTATCTATAAAAAAAAATTATTGAAACTTGTGACGATTCATCTTTTTCAGCTGTCCATATACTGCCACATCATAAACCAAAGTTGCTGCTTGACAAGAAAATAGACTTAGAACATTTGCTATTATTCCAAGACCTACACCGAATCTTTTTGCAGCATAATACGACATAGAAGATTTGTCATCAACTGTGTTTTTATCTGCAATAGTTTTGGATTTCATACCACAACCACCGTATGTTTTGATGTTCGTAATCATAGAAAATATTGAGCCTAAAGGGTCCAATGCTGAAGTTAGACCATCATACATGCCTGCTGAAAAACGATCTTTTGGAGCGTATTCTTTTTCTATTTGTGTGTCAATTGTGTTATTGGGTTTTTTTAGTTCAGCCATTTCGTATCACCTTTTTATCTTACAGGAGTATTGCTTAAAAAATATTCCTCGTCAATGTTTTGTTCTAACATTAAAGCCAAGTTTTCAAATCTTTCTATTGGAATTCTCTTTGTTGTTGTCTTGTCATTGAATTCTGCAGCGTTAGATATCAAGGAATGAATTGTTTTCATTTGTTTGTGAGCTTCAGCTATTGTATCATATTCGTTATATCGCACATAATCAATGTTTAACACCAAGTCTCTTTCAAGTCGACTTTTCTCGTTTAGATGCTTCAAATATTGTTTTAGTTGTATCATTTTACTTTTGGAAAAGAAAAAGACTTTTTAAATGTTTTCATTAATGAGTGGTAAAAATAGAAAACTTTAAATACTAAAATCAACACCAACATAAAAAACAAGGTGAAAAAATGAGCTTAAAAGAAAAAATCCTAAGTTTGAAAAATAAAATCGATTATATTACGCAAGAATTTCTACCACATAAACTAAACACCAAAACAACACTCGGAATCACTGCAGGAACAATAATAATGTTAAACAGCTGCTACAAAATGACAGAAGGAGAAGTATACAATAAAATATACGAACCAGAAAACAGTTGGATATTTCTGATGCCAATAACAATGCATTGTGGAAAAAGCACAATAACAACAATTGTTCCGATGTACATGTATGACGATGAAGATTTCATTATTAAAATACGAAACTACGACGAGAAAGGAAAAGAAAAAAGTAAAACAATTTATTTAACAAGAGAACAATATGAAAGAATAAATGTCGAAGATTGGTATATAATAAATCAAAACGAAGAAAGATTCTCAGATAACCACGAAAGAAGAAAAGCAACAAGAGAAGAACAAAAAACTCTTGAACAAAGAACAAGAGGATAAATTTTATTTTTTAAAATAATTCTTTACAAAACTAATCTCATCAAAAACAGTTTGTTTAAAATTCTCATCATCAATAATTTGTATTTCGATAATGTTTGGACAAGAAAGAGATTTAACAACATTAAATTTAGACAAATCAGTGCAACCTGAAAACAACTGATGATCCTTGACGCTCTCAAAATAATCAGAATAACGCCTATCACTAAGGTGTACATGTGAAATTCTATCTGCAAAACAATTAACAATATCCTGCAAAAAAGAAACACTATAAGTCAAAGCATGAGCTGTGTCAAGAACTAAAGAAAATTGTTGAAAATAATTCATTATCTGTTCTAAATCCTTTAATTCCACGCCATGTTTTTTAGGCATGTTTTCTACAGAAACCTTAAAATCATAATCAAAAAAAACATTCCAGTCAGAAACCTGATTTGGATGAACAACAACTGCTTTTGCAGAAAAATCATCGTAAAAAGTCTGTATTTTATCCAAAACTTTCCTAGTCTGAATATCCTTACAATAATTAAAACTATCTCCAAAATCATTTTTGAAAGGAGAATGAATAGAAACAAAAGAATAATTGTGCAATGTTTCAATGGATTTGTCAGAAAGCTTAGCATTCAACTCACATGACTGACCAAATAAAAGTTCTATACTATCAACACCCGCTTCATTAAAAATGCTAATTCTTTCATCAAAAGAACGACAACAAACATAAAGCGAACCAGTGGACATACCAATAACATTATTCATACAAAAACAAGAAGTAATTCATCATTAATAAATTTATCTTGAAAAAAATATAAAAATATATAATTAAAAAGTAATTTCTAAAGAAATAGAATGATAATTACACCACCAAAGTATCTTTACAAGTATGATAAACCACTAATATTTCTAGCAGGGCCAATACAAGGGGCACCAAAATGGCACCAAAAAGCCATGGAATACATCTCTAAGCGAGAACCAGACATTTATATTGCTTCACCAAGAAGACCGATAGAGAGCCATTCAAAGGATTTTCCAAAAGCAATGTATGAAGAGCAAGTTGACTGGGAAACTTTTCACTTACGAAAAGCAGGTAACAATGGAGTTGTTATGTTCTGGCTTGCAAAAGAAGAAGAACACCTTTGCGAAAGAGCTTACGCCCAAACAACAAGATTTGAACTCGCTGAATGGAAAATGATGCATCAAGCCCATAAATCAAAACTAGTTATTGGCATTGAAGAAGGATTTACAAACGCAAGATATATCAGAAGAAGATTTTCTCAAGATTGTCCAAATGTTCCAATTTATTCAACACTTGAAGAAACTTGCGCAAAAGCAGTTGAAATTATTAAAAAAAGAAATTAATCATCCTCTAAATCCATCAGGAATTAAAGGTCTATCAAAAGGTTCTTGTTGTTTCCCCAAAACTAAGATGTTCGTTTCATTATCCATATAAAAGTCTGAGTTTGAAAAAGTTTCAGGATTATCATCAAGGTAAGGCTTTAAACCTATCTTTTCAAGGTTCGCAGTTCTTTCTTCAGGCGTTCCGAATTCAGGACTTAAATAAACATTCTTCCCTATGAAAACGTTTTTGTCTACAATAATATTTTCAAGTTTTGAATTATCTCCAATAACTGTTTTATATTCTCGCAAAAGCTTTCCATTATTGGAGTATTGATTTCTGTTTGCGCCTAAAAGCACGACTTTTGAAACATCACAATTTTCACCAATGTGAACTTGAAATCCTGTAACAACATCTTTAATTTTTGATCCGGAACCAATATATACACCAGGACTTCCAATGAATCCATCTATAGAAACATTCAAACCAATTCTTACTCCCGGAAGGTTTCTTTCAGAGGTTGAAACCTGTCCTGCAATTAAATCTACAGTTTCATTTTTTACAGCTTCCATATTGGTTTCAAAATAATCTTTTATCTTTCCAACATCGCGCCAATATCCTTCAAAAACATAAGCATGTATATCTCCACCAGATTCTTTTATTGCAGGTATTATATCATAGCCAAAATCGTTTCCTTCAAATGATTCAAGATAACAGTTTAGTTTTTTCCAGTCAAAAACATAGTTTCCCATTGATGCTAAATAATTAAGATTAGAATCTTTTATACCTATCTGCTCTTTTGTTTCAGGTGTTAATCGAAATTTTCTTAGTGTTTCTTCATCTTTTGGTTTTTCTGCAAACTCCATTATTCTTCCATTATCATTGATTCGTATAATTCCAAAATCAGATGCTTTTTCATCCGGTATAAGAGTTGTCATTATTGTTAAGTCAGATTCTTTCTTTTTATGAAAATTTATTACGTCCTTATAATCAGCAACATATACATGATCTCCTCCTAAGACCATAACTGTTTCTGTTGTTGGATATCTGCTATTTATTCGATTTATGTTTTTTCTCACCGCATCTGCAGTCCCATCTAAAGTTACGAGTCCTGATAATGATACATAGGGTTGAGATATCTCAATATTTTTATTTCTATCATTAAAACCCCATGGTTCACCAACACCTATATGGTTGTTTAGTGAACGTGGTTGAGATTGTGTTGCAACGATTACTCTTGGTATTCCTGAATTTGCAACATTTGTTGCTACAAAATCAAATATTCTGTATCTTCCTAAAATTCCGACTGAAGATTTGGACCTGTCACGAGTCAATATTTTGAGTCTGCTTCCAAGCCCTCCAGCCATTATGAACGCTAAAGTGTTTTCGATTGTCATTATATAGTGATTAACTTTGAGTTCTTTATAAATGTATTTGTTTTACAAAAAATTCAAAGCCTAAATCATTCAAATTTTTGTAATCAGAATAAATACAAAGGTTTTCTTTGCAAAAAAAAAAAAACGAATATTTATTTCCAAATCCAACCAAGTAAACCTTTCTTAGATTTTTGGGTTGTTGCAAGACTTTCTAATCGAATTTGTTCTTCATCCATGTTTTGGATTTGTTCTTGCATCATTTCTTTTACAGCCTCATCACAATCAGTGCATTCTTCACTAAGCTGTTTTAGTTCTTGGATTTTTTCTTTGTTCTGCACAACTTGCGTCTCTAATTCTTCAGCGGCTTTTTTATCTCCACCGATAAAAAACTTTGCAAAACCACTTCTTTTCTCTATTTTCTCTTCTGCTTGTATTGTTTTTTCTATAGAATTATCAAAGTTTCTTGCAATTTCAGAAACTTGTTTTCCAATTCCACCTGTGAGATTTTCCATTGCGAGAAATGAGTGAACAGCAAGCCTTACCTTGTTTTGATTTTCATACATTTCTTTTTGCTTTGCACCCACATTCACCATTTCTTGATTCATCTCTTGCATTCGCATTTGAACCATTTCTTTTAGTTCTTCTGGGGAACCTGCTCTTGCAACAATTCTTTCTCGAAGCATTTCACCTACTTGCACACGATCCACATTTGTTTTCATCTGTTCTCGAGTCAACATTTGTGCTTCTCCTTGTATTTCATCTTCATTCTCTACTTCCGACTCAGCACTAATTAATTCAGATTCAGGAACAACTTCTCCTCCAGTCACATCAGCACCTTGCTGTGGTTCGTTGTCCGTACCTCGTTGTTCTTGTGCCAAAACAGTTGTTGTCAACAGCAAAAGGCACAACACTAATACAAATATTTTTTTCAATTTAACACCTCCAAAGCGTTATTTATCAAACTTAGACAATAATCCTTTTTAAAGATTTTCATAAAAATGGATTTTTTTTTACCATTTAATAGTAGTTAAAAACGAAAAGTTTATAAACTCAAATCAACTTAAAAAGTGTATGGAATATAAAGAACTCATAACATGCTTTGATTCAAATCTTGAAATTCTAAAAAAATATGATTACGGAGTATCAGCGGTGTTCAAAGTAGAAAGAAAGAACAACCTATACATACTAAAAGTGGGAGAACTAGATCAAAACATTCAAAAATATGGAATAGAAAACGAAACAAGAATACTATTAAAAGCAAAAGACGTTCAAGGAATAACAAAGCTAGTAGAACAATACGAAATAAAACAAAACCATATAGCAATACTAAAAGAATACGCACCAGGAAAAACTGTAGAAGATTTTCCTTATAAAATAGGGAGTCCAAGACTAACAGACCAGATAATAGAAACAATAAGAGAATTGCATGGATTAGGCATTGCAGGTCTCGACATAAGAAAACTAAACATAGTTGTGTCTCCAGATTTTTCCAAAGCAACAATGATAGACATAGGGTTTGCAAGAATAAGAGAACGTTTTGACAAAGGAAGATTTGCATTAGATAAACACGTAGACCTTATGGGATTAAAAGATATATTCTGTAGTGAAAAAGATTTCGAAGAAGACAAATATATTTAAAAAAAAATTAAAAAAAATTAAAATAATTTTTCTTTAGCATAACTATTCCTAAAATGATCAAAAACATTAACAGCCACTCCAAGAAGATCACCTTTTAAGCAAAGTTCATCACAAAGAAGCATACGCTTATAACCAATATCATAAAGCCATGCAACATCTGAAAGATCAGCACATGAAGGAACGGGCTGATTGATAATGGACAAAAGAATTCTTGAACCAACATAGGCTCTCGGATCTTTTTGAACAATCAATTTCAGCGCGTCCAACATGTGATGAGGCTTATCGACCTCGACATAGAGATCGCCTCTTGCTGCCATGAGTGAAAGATTTGGCTCGGGCTTGAACTCACTAGCAACGTATTCAAGACCTTTCTTATTCTCAATCTTCGCAATTATTTCAGATTCTTTTCCAACATAACTTCTAAATTCATCAATAGCTTTTTTGCTCTCAGCATATGACAAAAAGAACTTTGTAAAACCTGCTTTTTTTGCTTTTTCAATCTTTTCAATCTCATAATCAAGAAAAATCGGACCTTTAACTTCAAGACTTGGATGTCTAATATGTAAAGATTCACCCTCATAAACCATGTATTCAGGACCGCCGTCAAATATCAAGTGGTTGCCATCAACAACCTCTTTAAGCATAGCGTAATCTGCCCCTGCTTTGAAAAGCACTCCTGAAGGCGTTTGAACATCTATTGGATGATTAAGGGTTAATTCTAAATGGTCTTTTGTGGGATAGACTTCGGTGATTCTTAACTGTGTACCTTTTATGTCAAACCATAAAGGAACTGTACCCTTAATATCATTTGCTTTTTTAAACTCATCATCCAGTTCAAAACTTTTAACCATCGCTGTATTAAGTCTGATTCCTGCAAGCCTATCATCTTTGGCGAATTCCTCAAAATGAAGAAAACTTGGCCAAAGAGTTACTAATAATTCCAAGTCTTTCATAATTTACCACCTCTAAAGGCCTCTTATAAGCCTACTATCCTCTGTTATGAGACCTCCGTGTATTGGCTTAAGAGATTTCAAAACAGTACTAACCTGTGCGTCTGTCTGTCGTCCTTTCAACTCATCGTGAAAATAATCAATTCTTTCAGTCTCTTTCGCAAGTATTCCAAAGATTACATCAACGACACGACTTGCTTCTGGAAGCATCGTTATATGGTCTGCTCCAAGAACCTCTGCCCATTGGTCATAAATACGCTGGTCCATAACACTTAAACCATTACCTCTGCCTGTTTCATAAGGCTTTCTTATAAGATACACCGAATATTTCTTTTTTAAGTTTTCAAATGCTTTTTTACCACTCGTTCTTGAGCTCATAGTAACGTATGAGTGTTTTTTAACTTGGTCACTATTCACAAAGTCATAAAACCCTTCATCACCGATATAGATAAATATTGGCTTGTTCTTAGCTCTTGGCATATCTACATTATTTGCGTAATACATTGCTGCAAGTTCATAACTTTCCTGAGCAGTTCCACCGCCGCCACCTTCAATTATTAATTCTTTCAACCTGTTTTCAAGGTCTTTTCCCCCAGCAAAAGGTCTTACTTGCAATGGATAGTCATCACAATAAGCATCTCCTACTGCTGCAAAACTTATCTCCATTGAAGGACCAAGATATTCTTTTCCTTCCAAGTCGAGGTATGGTAGTTTTGAAAAGATTGTTGCAGGCCAGGAACCCATTGAACCCGTAACATCACAAGCAATAACCAATGGCGATTTGCTGTTGGTTTTCAATGTTGGTTCAACAACATCTTTTATTGTTTTTTTCTGCGACTTCGCTACGCTATAGCTTCTTCCTACGTGCGCGTCATATGTTTTTCTGGCAGAGCCAAAATCGTGCCCTCGCCACGGTCCAGGGTTATAATCACCTGATTCAGACATTTTTATCCCTCCATTTCAAAGCCTGGTATTGGCTTCATTTTTGATCTTGTTCTTCCAAAGACTTGCTTTCTAACATCAATTATTTCTTCACAAAGATCCTCATAATCCCAGTGTGGTCTATTATCTACGTCTCTTTCTGTAAGCCATTCAATTAGGTCACAGATTGGTTCGGGTATTTTTTCAGGTAATGTTCTTGTTTTGACATTACCACCTAAAGAATAAACCATGGTCATGCCTAAGGAATAGAAATCTGATTCTGGAAGAATTATGTTTCCTGATCTTTGTTCTGGTGCAGAATAATAAAGAGTTGCACCTTTAACATCTTCAAGTTCGCGTGGTATTATTGATGCAAACCCATAATCAACTAAAACAAGCATGTGATTTTCGGGCTGTATTATTATGTTTGCTGGCTTAACATCTCCATGAATCACACCATTATAATGAAGATATTTGAGTATGTTTGCTGTTCGTTCTGCAATCCACATAACGTGTTCTGGATCCAGTTGTTTGTTTTTCTCAACAATTTTTTCGAGTGTTGGACCGTTTATATAACTCATAACAATGCCGGGCGTCCCATCTTCAAATTTAAAAAAATCTCTAACTATTGGCACCCCATAGTGTCTTAAGTTCCACATAACCTTTGCTTCTGAAAAAAACAAGTCGGTGTCTTGAGGAGATATATTTTTGCAGTGTTTGATGCATACAGGAGATTTTAGAATTAAGTGTTCGCCTTTATAGATATCACCATATCGTCCTTCTGTAATTCTTTCAAGTATTTGATAGTTATTTATTATTTTTCCTTCAAATGTTTGTCTTTCTTTATCATATCCCTTTCGTTTATTGTCATTTAGAAGAATTGTTTTTGCTTCGTTTAGTGTTTTTGCAATTCTTTCATCACCTTTGTTTTTGTCGGGATGATATTTTTTTATAAGTGTTTTATATGCTGCTTCAATTACTGGTTTTGTCGCTCGCGGGCTTATTTCAAGAACATCATAAAGTGTTTTATCAATGGCAGCAGTCATTTTCTTCTCCAATATATACAATAGTGAAATGAATATATATGTTTAACACATGTAAATTTCTTAAAACACGTTTTGTATATATTTGTATATTTTAAAAAACAAATTTTACCTATTCAAAACATATTGTTGTGCTCAAAAATAAAAAATATTTTTGGCACTCAATAAGTTCAAAGACTTATTCAAAATAAGCATTGAGCACGTATTGTTGTGCGAAGAAATCAAAGATTTCTAGCGCCCAATATGTACATGCCTACTCGAAGTAGGCATTTAGTACATATTGCTGTACCATTCTGTGAGTATTGAAAAAAGAACCATTAATTGCTATTGCATGCCTCATTATGTCAAGCCAAGAACTGTGATCATCATAGAATTTAGGAATAATTATGTATTCAAGTTTTGTGTACATATCTTCAACGTCCTCATCATGATTGGCTTCTTTGGAAATCATTGGGTGAGATCCAATACTCCAGCCAGTAACATTTTCAATGTGACCTTCAAGCCACCAGCCATCAAGAGTTGAAAAGTGCGGAACACCGTTATGTGCTGCTTTCATACCTGAAGTTCCAGATGCTTCTTTTGGGCGCATAGGTGTGTTAAGCCAAACATCAACTCCTGGAATTAATACTTGCGCAGTTTCAATATCATAATTTTCCATATAACAAACTTTAATCTGATCTTTTACAGAGTTCATTTTTTCAATAATTCTTTTTATTAATTGTTTTCCCTCATAATCACGTGGATGAGCTTTTCCAGCGTAAATTATTTGCAATCCTTTTGATTTTTTCGCAATTTTTATTAATCTCTCTATATCTGAAAAAAGCATGTCTCCTCTTTTGTAGGTTGCAGCTCTTCTTGCAAAACCGATTGTAAAAATATCAGGGTTCATCTCAACACCATAGTTTTTATTAACAAAATTAGTTAGTAGCCTCTTTGCTTCCATGTGCGCTTGCCAGATTTCCTCTTTAGGAATGCTTAACACATATCTTAGACTAAAAGGATCACCCTCCCAGCCCTTTAAATACTTGTCAAATAGTTTTCTTAAAGAAGAGGTTGTCCAAAACTGCGAATGAATACCGTTAGTTATTGATTCAATATGATATCCTGGAAACATAGATCTTGATACTTCACCGTGTTTTTTTGCGACACCATTAATATATTCACTAAACCTAAGACCGAGAAAAGTCATGTTCAACTTTCCATTTAGAAAAAGTTCATTTTTTATATCGTCCGTGAGCATCTCGGGAATCATTTGTTCTGCTAAAGTTTTATCAAACTGGTCATGCCCTGCAGGAACTGGTGTGTGAGTTGTGAAAACACATTTTTCACGAACAGTAGCCATCGCATCTGAATTTGTTGATTTAAGTTTTTGATATAGTTCAAGTCCTAATAATGCAGAGTGTCCTTCATTCATATGATACTTTCTAAGATTTTTACATTTAAGGCTTTCAAGCATCCTAACACCGCCAATTCCAAGAATTATTTCTTGTGACAAACGATACTTGTCATCAGAACCATATAATTGCTGGGTTATTTTTCTGTCTTCTTCAGAGTTTTCAAGGAGGTTAGTATCTAAAAATATTATTGGATTAACATGACCAGTAACACCCCTTACTTCATACAGCCAGGCTCGCACTTTTACATCTCGTCCTTCCATCTTCACAGTTATTTTATTTGAAAAAAGTTTCATGAATTCTTCAGGATTCCAATGCATTTCTTCTTCAACCTGCTCTCCAGAACTGTTTATTTTTTGCTTGAAATACCCTTTTTTATAAAGAAGAGTAACGCCTATTACTGGCAATTCAAGATCAGCACAACTTCTAAGCATATCGCCCGCAAGAACACCAAGACCGCCTGAATAAGTAGGTATTTTTGGATGTATGCCTATTTCCATGCTAAAATATGATACTAGCAAATCCTTAAAATTAACAGTTTTGTTTTTAAACATTCATTTCACCCTCTTTCTATCCGTTATAAACTAGTGTATAAACTCTTTTATTTAAAAAATTTTTCAAAAAAAGGAAAATCATATTTTTTTCAGATGTTTTAATTGAACCTTGGAAGAACCTTCATTCATTGCTATTAGGCATGCATCTTCACAATTTTCGAGTATGGCTCGAGGATTTGAATTCAACTTTGAAATCCTCTTAATTATGACATCTGATAAAATTTTAGAACTCCCGATTCTTTTTCTGACAAACTGAATAGTTGTTTGAGGTGAAAGCTTTCGAAGTTCATAAATATTTTTACCAATCAACTTTTTTAATTTTGGTGAAAAAGAAAGTCTTTTTTCATTCTTCGATACCAAAACTATTGAAAAGATGAACTTTTGTTCATATAACTTTACAAGTTCATCAGATTCATGTTTTGAAAGGTCTTGTATTTCATCTAATAACAAAATCATGTTTTTGGCTCGTACTTTAAAGAGTTTATGAAAAAAGCTTTTTTCTATTAAGAATTTGTTGAAATTCAGTTCTTTATCTTTTCTATTACAACTAAAATAAATAACTCTTTTTTTACCTTTAAATTGATGAATTATTCTTTTAAGAATAGTTGTTTTTCCAGTACCATAAGAACCAGTAACTAAACAAACAGCACCTGTTGAAATGTTTTCATTAATCTTTTTTAGTTCTTCTTCATTCCCTACAATCTCATCATGAAAAGCAGCAGGCTTAATGCTAAAGGGATTATTGTAAAAGCCAACATTGTTATACCATAAATCTTTTTCTAAAGTCATTTTTCTCACTCCAAAAAGTTTACACCACATAAAGGGCAAACTTTATCTTTAGGAGATACTATTGCACCACATTTTAAGCAATAAGTATCACAATCAGGACACCTCCAAAAAGATTTTATTTTTTGAAGTTTTTTTCCACAAAAATCACATTTTTCTGATATACTCGTTTCTTTCGTTTTTTTCAAAATTTTTTTCTTATCAAATAATTTTTTTAACTCAACAACAGATATAAAATCTTTATCTTTTTTAACGAGATGTGATAAAACAACCTCGCAATTTCTTAAATGTTCTTTGAGATTCTCATCTGAAATCTTAAATATCTCTCGAATAATAACTGTATTTAGAATTAATTCTGATTTTAATCTTTCTTGAGTGATTTTTAAAACATCATTAAACAAGGGTTTTTTTAACACAATAATTCTTTTTCCAATCCTATCAATTATACTCTTTTGAAATTTAACGCCCGACTGGTTTGTGGTTGTAAAAACTACTGATTTTAAATAATTTTGATCATAAAAATATTTTATTCGCTCAGCGTTTTTCGAACTCAAATATTGAACATTATCGAGTAACAGTATCATATTCACAGGTTTTTTGCCAAAAACATTCTTTATGAAACCTTGATTTCTTGTCAGAATTTTTTCTATGTTTATTCTTTTACTTAGGTTCTTTCCATCCAGATAAACAACTTTTCCTTCACCTTGGAATTTATCGATAATTATCTTCAGAAGCGAGGACTTGCCACTATCTTCAGATCCTCTTATTAAAACCATGTTACCAGCATTGACCCTGTATAAAAGTTCTTTTATCGGTTCTTTTAAAAACTGCGAATCTAAATCCTTTAACTTAAAAGGGTTTGTTTCAAAGGGGTTTTTTTTCAAACCCAATTCCTGATACCATTTCATTTATTTCACCTTTTTCATAGCCAAAGCTACCGCTAATCTCACCTCTTCTTTTTTTTAAAAGTCTCTAAAGTTTCTTCTCTGCTTCTTCTCGATATTTCTGCGCCAGTTTGTAATGATGCTGGGCTTTTGTCATGTTACCAGCATTATAGAAGCGTTCGCCTTTTTTATGAAGATCTAATGCCTTCTTTAAATTCACTTGTTTATAATGATGTTGAGCGGTTTTCCTGTGAAACTCCATTTGCTTCTTATGATACAACACTTTTTTCTCAGATTTCTTCACCTTAGCAAGTTTTTGTGCTTTTTTATAGTCTCGTATTTTCTTTTCGTGTTTCAGCGAATTCTGATAATGCTTCTCAGCTTTTTTCAGATGTTTATCAATCAAAGAATCTACATTCTTGTCTGTGGAAAAAGAAACAGAGTATTGTCTTAATAAAGGATCTATCTGTTTTAAATTCCAACCAGTTGTAAGCAATGCTTCTTTTATCCTTTGTTTTGAATGACCTTTAGATAAGTTGTCAATAATGTAGTCTTCAACCTGGTTAATGTTTATAGGTGTTTGGTCTTTCTTTGTTGATTCTTTAGCAGCGTCTTTTAATTTCTTTTTAGATTCAGATGTCGGAGGTTTTGGAGGTCTGTCCAAAAACTTGAGGAAAGACACTATTAAAAGCAATATTAAAATCAGCAAGACTACTCCAAGAACTCCTTTTAAGAAAATCTTAGGTATGGGCTTAATGGTTATTAAATCTTTTAATTTTTCTTCTAAATCTGTCATCTCTTTTGCATCTTTTACATCATCTTCCACTTCTACAACAGGTTTTTCTTTATCTGTTGATTCTAAATCCTCAGCTTCAGGCACTTCTACTATCACTTTTTTTTCACCAATTGCAAAAAGACTAAGTCCTGCACTTTCAGATTCATAATAAACATTATCTGCATCTTCACTAGAAAACGTTGTTGGAAGTTCTTCCCAAGAATTTTCTGTATATCTGAATAAAGATATTTTTTCAGAATCAAGCATTTGTTCTGTAAGCCAAGTCTTTGGTACCCTGAAATTTATATATACAAAAGCAAATTGTGAGTTTTCAATATTTGTTTTTTCTATATTAAAATATTTGAAAATCTTTCCTTCTTTTGCTATTGTGGGTGTTTCTGGCTGTTCAACAGAAAACTTAACATTAGTTACTAATTCTGAAACTTCAAAGATGATAGAGTCTATATATATGTCTCCACCAACAACCCATGTTCTTTTAACACCAGGACGTAGTTCTAACCAAACACCAACTTTTATTGGTACAACAACTTCTTCTTCTGAGACAACACTTTGATATGAGCTTCCAGATGCACAACTCTGAGTGTTAGAGTCAGAATAGGTCTCGCCGCAACTATTAGCATCAGTCCAGCCACTACAAGTTTGCACTCCACCAACACAAGATGACCAAGAATCACAACTCCAAGACGGTGTACAAGCAAGTTCTCTCACACCTGAATGAAGCAGACCCTCTATTTTATACCTGTCACCTAAATCAGTACAAGTATATGTGTTCCCATTAACAGTTCGAGAGTGTCCAGATTGTGTACAAGGTAATTTGAATTCATTTGCACCATTACATGTTCCTCTGATTTCTGTAATTGACGCAATCTCTGCATCTTTTATGCAAACACTATTTTTAGTGTTGTCTAAATCTTGAACATAAACTGTTTTTGTTTCGCTTTGTGATTCAAGATTTATTCCTGCAATAATAACGCTTCCTGCAGTTGCATCTTCATCTTGTGTTTTTACAGTTACATTTCCAAGATCTAATGTTTGAGATTCATTAAAGTCAAAATTAAAAGATACTAACTCATACTCTGTTGCCAGACCGGTTTCAGTATCATACTCTTTATAAGTTAAAGATACTTCTTTTGTTCCATTTATTTCCTGATTTAAATCTGTGCTATTTTCTATTTTAAACTCAGCGTTTTCGAAATTTAACTCCATATTTTCAGCACTTCCAAGTATGAAGTCTTCATCATCAGGAATATCATCTCCATCAATGTTGTTTTCACAAAGCAAACCTTCAGGTGTTGAGTTATCAAGATCTGTCTGATCAGGGTTGTATATTAATTTACAGTTATCTATGTAGTCAGGTATATAATCAGTGTCTGAATCTCTCGTTCTATTTACTTGTAAAGCCCAAACATTAGTGTCTGTTAAGCTTCCATCTGAAACAACAACTGTTACGTTATAATTTCCGGCATTAGTTCCACTGGTTGTAAAGTTTCCTTCAAAGGTATATGTTGAATCAGTTCCTACAATTGTTGAGTCCAAATACCACTTATAAGATGGAGTTGTTCCGTCAGAATCTGTAGCGCTCACATTAAAGGTTGTTGAATTATCTTCTTTCATACTAACACTTGCAACTGCCGGTGTGTAAGCTGTTATATTTGGCGCTTGGTTTGTTTCAAGAACAGTTACAGTTATATCTTCATAATCCATTGATCCGTGAGTATCTCTTACAGTTATTCTGACAGGATATGAACCTGAGTCTTGGAATCCTGGCGTAAAGCTTATCACGCCTGTTGAAGGGTTTGTGTCGAACAAGCCAGTGTTATCATCATATATTAACACGTCACCGTCTTTGTCGGTTGCAGAAATTGTTTTCGTGTATAATTCATTTTCAACTGCTGTTATTGATCCTATTACTGGAAGAACTGGCGCATCATTTACATTTGTAATTTTTAATTCAAAAGTTGTGCTTTTTCTGGTTGTTCCATCAGCAACATAAACAGTTATAGTGTGTGTATCCACTTCATTTGTTGGTTGAACAGGTGTAAATTGTATTTTACCAGTTAGAAGTCCAATCCTGAATAATGAACTGTCTGTTGAATAAACCAAAGTGTTTCCATCTGCATCTGTTGCTTGAACTGAGTAAGTGAATGGTTGTCCTTCATAAGCTGTTTGTGACGGTATAGCTGTTATTTGTGGTGCTCTATTGACATTTGCAACATTTACAGTCCATGATTGAGTATCACTAAGTATACCATCATCAACCATTGCAAGTATTGTATATCGTCCTGCACTTGTATAACTAGTAGTCATTGTGTAAGTATCTGTTTGACCCACTAACACACTATTTTTGTACCATTTAATGTTTGATGTTGTTCCATCCTGATCTGTTGCACTTACATTAAATGTTTGTGATTGTAATTCATTCAGACTTACTGTTGAAACTGCTGGATAATAATCGTTAATTACTGGTGCATTATTAGTGTTTAACACATGCACAGTTATATCTTCATAGTCATATCCTCCGTGAGAATCATCAATACTTATTCTGACTGTATGAACTCCAACATCTGCTTGTGTTGGTGCAAATGATATCAAACCACTAGATGTAATATTAAAAAGTGTTGCGTTATCACTATATATAAGACTATCACTATCTGGGTCGCTTGCAGTTAATTGTTTTGAAAATGTTTGGTTTTCGGCTGCTGAAAGTGATCCTACAGGATTTAAAATTGGTGCTCTGTTAACATTCTTTATTGTCAAAGGAAATATTTCAGTGCCATATCCACCTTTAGTGTCAACAACTGTTATTCGAACATTACTAGTTGAATCAACCAATACATTTGGCGCTGTGAAGCTTATTGCACCTGTATTAACGTTTATAGTGAACAAGGTTGTGTCATCATAAAACTTTATTGAATCATCTGTATCTTGATCTGTTGCTGAAACATAAATAGTACAAGTTGATCTTTCGTTACAAGTCTTTGAACCGATTGTTCCAATAACTGGATTTCTATTAACATCAGTAACTCCCAAAATCCATGATCTTTCAACTGTTAATAAACCATCTGAAACTACTACCTTAATAGTGTATGTTCCTGCAGAAGTATATGTTGGTGTATAAGTGTATGAGTTTCCAGTTCCAACAACAGATGTTCCTTTATACCATTTCACAGTCAAAGTATCTGTTGAATCAACATCAGCAGGTGTTATACTAAAAACTTTGCTTGTTTGTTCGTTTGTTGTTACAGTAGAAGTTGATGGTGTGGGACTTGATATTGTTGGTTTACTATTCATAATTGTTACAGTATCATATACTGCAGTACTGTAGGCTTTTGTATCATATGCTCTTACTTCACATTTCCATGTATCGCCTCTGATAGTATTACTATTTGCAAGCGTTGCTGTTGTTTGTGGCTGTAGATAGAACTGTGTTTGACCTGAAGTCTTTTTGTACCATCTATAACTATAAGTAATTGTATCATTGTCTGCATCAGTGCTACTTGTTATTATACTACAAACCAAATTATTGGTTGTGTAAGCAACATTTGGTGTAACATCTACAACAGGTGTTGTTGGTGCAGTATTTCCAACAGTTACAGAATCTGAAACTTCAGTTGTTGAGTTCGTGCCGTCTGTTGCAGTAACATTACAACTCCAAACTTGTCCTCCTAAGAGACTTGAAGATAGAATATTTGATGTTTGTGTTGTTGAAGTGTTTTCTTGTAATAAGCCATTTAAATACCAATAAAAATTATAAGTTATAGTTTCACTATCAATATCGGTACTTGGAGTTACTACTGTACAAGTCAATGAGTTGGTGGCTGCAGGTGATTTTGGCGTTACTGAAATTACTGGTGTTGATGGCGCATCATTAATCGCTGTTATGCTCACAACTATTGTGTCTGATGCTGATAATCCATCATCATCTTTTACTGTTACTAAAACATTTTCTGATGTTATTCCGTCAGGATATTGAAATACTATTGTTTGTCCAAACATCGTTGCATATGATGAATTGGTTGTTATGGTCAATAATGCCTTTGTATCATCAACATCATCAATATAAGGACTTACGTCTAATGTGAATTGTTGATCTTCAAATCCTGAAGGATTTGGTAATCCTGAAATAGTCGGAGCATCATTTACTGGCGTTACAGTTATTGAAAACGACTGATTATCATTTGCTTCTACATCAGAAACCATTACAACAACCGAGTATATTCCTCCTTGCGTGTTTGCTTGCGTGTTTGTTGGAGTCCATGTTATTAAACCAGAAGTTGAGTTAATATTCATACCGCTTGGTGCTGTTTGTAGTGAATATGTTAATGTATCATCATCTCCATCAACTGCGTTTACATCATACAGGTATTGTTGGTCTTCAGTTGCAGTAGTTGTTGGAACTGTTGTTATAATCGGATTTTCATTTACAGAAGTGATGTTCACTAAAATTTCTTGGCTATCTGAAAGACCGCCTTGGTCTGTTAATCTAACAATTAGTGAGTCTGAGCCGTGTTGTCCAGAAACAGGACTAATAGATAATAGATTATTGACTATTGTTGCAAAGTATAAATTATTGTTTACGCCTATCAAACTCCAAATCAAGTTATTAACATGGTCTTCCAAGTCATATCTTAGGCTTGATAGGTTTTGTGCATCTATTGGTGTATTTTCAGGAGTTGTTACGTTTTGAATAACACCAGTTATTTGTGGAGCAGTATTCGTTCCCATTAAAATAACCACTGAATCAGTTACAGATGGTCCATTTGCCACACCATCGAAAGGTGTTACTGCACAAGTCCAATTTTCTCCGTATTTAGTATATATATAAGGGACAGTACTTGATGTTTGTGCTGTTTGTAATACATCATCTTTATACCAATCATAGATATATGTTACTGTATCTCCATCTACGTCTGAACTATTGGAAGCCACACATGTCAAGTTTGATACTGCATAAGCGATTGTTGGCAGTATATTCATTGTTGGAGTTGTTGGTACAGTATTTATTACTTGAACTATTACTTCTCTCAAACCAACATTTCCATATTGATCCGTATATTGTAAGTAGGTATTATATGAACCAGCTGTTGTTGAAAGTCCGTTCTTTTGAAAAACAGTGTTTGCTGTTGAAGTGTTTTGAACGTTCATGTTTAAATCTTTGAAATATGCATCTTCAATCGAATCTAAGAGTATTAGCGGAACTGTTGATGTAGTATAGTTTAGGATTGATTCCATCTCATCGATTATGTCTTGTGTTGTTTGTCCATAATATGCTTCTGCAAAAATCTGTGAGCCTGATTTTGTTATGTTGCCGTTAAAATCAAAGTTTGATTGTTTCAAAGAATTAGCATCATTTGCGTATTCGATTATTGCATTTGCAACAGTTATATTTGTGAATGATTCATTTTCTGGTATTTCTGAATCACAAATCGTGTCTGAAAAAATATTTTTTTGCTTACAATATTCTCTGAAAAATGTTTTTAGGTTTGTGTTTGTTGCTACAAAAGTACTCGTGTATAAATCATTACTCGTATTGATTACATATCCTTCAAACGTAAAGCCATTATATAGTGTATTAAAATTAAATAATCCAAAGAACTCCCCATAATCTGCTTGTAAATATTCAAATGGTGTATCTGCAAAGTTTATATCGTCTATTGTGACATTAATGTAATTTCCTCTTATAATCGCAGTTGTTGTTCCAAAACAATCCATTATCTCGTCAAGTACGCTTGTTACGCTTATTGAATCATTTACTTCTCCAAAATCAACAGCTGAAGAGTTTATTTCGAGGGTGAAAGTTCTTTCTCCGCTTGTTGTTGAGAGGTTTATTTCAAATACGAGGGTTACATAAAAGTTTCCAACGAGTGCGCAAACAGTTGGGTCTCCACAAACTAATGAATCATCATCGTTGTAGTAAGCATCTGTTAATGATACAACATCTTCCCCATCAGAGCTTGTAAGACTGACTTCTGACATTAGAAAAGTCATTGTTTCATTTGTTGTGTTTATCACATCAACAAATAATTCATAGGTGTTTCCAATTATTCCATGATCAACATCGCCCATGTTTTGGTGTTCAACCGAAATTCTATCAACTTCCAAGGCTGCAAACACCGACGATAACAGAATAATAAAGACACATATTACTGTTAAGTTTCTTAAAAACCTCATATTTTTCACCCTCTCATGCCTAGATAAGATTATCTATGACTGATGTTTAATATAAAGGCTGATTTATATAAATATTTCGATTTTCAAGAGGAATTTTTTAGGTCTGAAAAAACAAAAAACATCACCTAAAAATAACAACAACCTAAGAGGTTCAACATGCCAACCAACTAAAGACTCCTACTATTGGAAATGCTTAATATGACTCAATCAGAGCTCGCAGACGCGGTAGGATGTCATAAATCAGTTATTAACCTAGCAATCAAACATCCAAAAAAGTTAACAAAAAATACTCAAGTGAATATAACTCAAAAGCTTACAGCGATAGTGAAAGAGAAGGGTTTTGATAGCAACTGATTGTTTGAATAATTTAATCAAGTGTCTGCTCGGGGCATTACATTTCTCTTAAAAACACAATATTTATATATTTGTAATGGTAACTTATTTTCCATGGATGTAATTGTGCGAGTAAAAAGAGGCAAGAAATATTATTATTTGGAGCATTCTTATAGGTTTAATAATAAAGTTAAACTTGAATCTAGATATCTTGGTTCAAAAATTCCTGATAACATCGAAAAACTCAAAGCAGAGTTCATTGAAAAAGTCAACCAGAAAGTATGGTTTGATGATTTGAATAAAATAAAAAAGAATTTTTCAAAAGAATTTGAATCATTTCCAAAATCTGCTAAAAAAAAATATGTTGAAAACTTCTTAATCAAGTTTACCTATAACACTCAAAGAATAGAAGGTGGCACTCTAACATTAAAAGAAACTGTAAGATTATTAGAAGAAGGAATAACACCAAGAAATAAACCTTTTAAAGATGTTAAAGAAACAGAAGCTCATAAAGTTGTCTTTGAAAGTATGCTTAAAGAAACAGAAGATTTGAGCTTGAAACTAATGTTGAAATGGCATAAACAGCTTTTTGAAACAGTTGATCTAGAAATTGCAGGAATCATTAGAAATCATCCTATAGCTATAGCAGGCTCAAAATTTGAGCCGCCACAACCAGTTGAATTGGATTATTTATTAAGAAAATTCTTTCAATGGTACAATAATAATAAAAATAAAATTTACATTTTAGAACTTGCTGCTTTAATTCATTTAAAAGTTGTAACAATTCATCCATTTACCGATGGGAATGGAAGAATTAGTAGATTACTAATGAATTTCATTCTAAATAGAAATGGCTTTCCTATGTTAAACATAGAATATTCGAATAGAGCTGCTTATTACAATGCTTTAGAAAAAAGTCAAACAAAAGAATTAGATAGAATATTTGTTATGTATTTAATTAAGAGATATTTGAAAGAATATACGGGGTATGTTAAATAATTATTTGTTTTTAAGTTCGTTCGGAGCACTTATCCTCACAGTTTTTCTTACCATCCTATAAACATTCAATTTATAACTAAACCTAAATTATTTACTTTAATGAACGAAACAACATTTAAAGATTTGAATTTAATGCCTGAACTTCAAACTGCTATAGATAAAGAAAACTATATTATTCCAACTCCTATTCAATCAAAATCCATCCCTAGTTTATTAGAGGGTAAGGATTTAATCGGTATCGCACAAACAGGTACGGGTAAAACTGCTGCATTTGTATTGCCTATACTGCAAAGGATGACTGAACAGTATCCAAGAATAATTAAAACCTTGGTGCTTGCCCCTACTCGCGAACTTGCAGCTCAAATTGGCGAAAGCTTTTCAACATATGGCGCATTTCTTAAATTTAAGAATACTGTGATTTTTGGCGGTGTGGGACAAGGAAAACAGGTTCAAACATTATCAAAAGGAGTGGATATAGTTGTTGCAACACCTGGCAGATTATTGGATTTGTTGAATCAAGGAAAACTCTCTCTAAAAAACATTGAATTCTTTGTATTGGATGAAGCAGACAGAATGCTAGATATGGGTTTTATTCATGATATAAAAAAGATAATTTCAAAATTACCACATGAAAGGCAATCATTGTTTTTCTCAGCAACAATGTCTCCTCAAGTTAACACACTTGCAAATAGCTTGCTTAGAAACCCTATTCATGTTGAAGTTGCAGCTCAGGCAACAACTGTTGAGCGTGTAAAACAAAACATCTTTTTTGTCGATACAGGTTCAAAAGAACAATTACTACTTGAACTTCTGAGACAAAAACATCTTACAAGTGTTTTGGTTTTTAGTCGAATGAAACACAGAGCAAATAGAATATCATTATTCCTTAATAAAAATGGGTTGTCTTCTGATGCGATTCATGGAAATAAATCACAGAATGCAAGAACTAAGGCAATCAATGATTTTAAAACTGGCAGAATTAATATATTAGTCGCGACTGATATTGCTGCAAGAGGAATAGATATTGATAATATTTCACATGTCATAAATTATGAACTTCCAAATGAACCAGAAAGTTATGTTCACAGAATTGGAAGAACTGCTCGGGCTGGAGCTGATGGAACTGCATTTTCGTTTTGTGCAGCTGATGAAAGGGATTTTCTTCGAGATATTGAGAAATTAATAAGACAAAAAATACCTGTTATGGACCATAAATTTCATTCGGAAACAGCTAAGAACGCAGAAGGTACAGCTGCTAAACCAGCTCCAAAAAAACCATTTGTTAGACATTCTAAATCTAAAAAATCACCTAATACAGGACCAAGACGCTTTTCTTCAAAACGCATTAAACCCAAGAACAGACCTACACATAGTCGTAGAAGATAGTGAATAATATTATTTAACTATGTTCACTTATCTTAACAATATAGACGCTCGGCGGTTGAGCCCAAAGCGAAACCCCAAGCAGTTCACAATGATTTTAGTTCATGAAACTTTTCTTTTAGTTCTCTTGTTCTTTTCCGTAAATTTCTTAAAAGGATGATTTCTTCTTATTATGCATGAGTGATTCTAAAAACGTGGATTACATTTTTGTCTTAAAAGCTTTGCAGGAAATACCTTTTGGTGTTGGCAAAAAATTGCTCATAGATTTTCTTCAGGGAAAGATTAATAATGAGTCTGTTAAAAAAAATCATTTGGATTATCAGAATTCTTTTGGAAGTCTTGCTTATGAAACCTTTGAACTTGAAGCAATGATTGATAGTTTGATGCTTAACAATCTTATAAAAACAGTTTCTCTTAATGCCAATAAGTTCTGGAAAGTATTTGAGCTCACGCCTAAAGGTCGTCAGGAGATTTTAGAACCAAGTTTGTATAAAAAAAAATTATCTTATAATTTCAAGGAGACAAAAACAGAGATAACTGATAAAGAAAAAGCAGTTTTTCAGGCTTTTGGAAGTTTTTTATCTGATTATAATGACGAGCAGAAAAAGGTGATTATCAGCAATAAACAACATATTTTATGTATTGCAGGCGCTGGATCCGGAAAAACTTCTGTGCTGACAAAGAGAATTGAATTCTTAGTTAAGTATTGCTATGTTAATCCTAAAAAAATATTGGCAATAACATTTACCAGGAAGGCAAGGCAGGAAATGATTAATAGGCTTTCGGGATTCGATACTTTTGGGTTGGTAAAAATTGAAACCTTCAATTCTTTCTGTGAAAAGATATTACGAGAACACAATGATGTTCTATATGATGAATCTGTGAGAGTTATCTCTTACAGAGATAAAATTATGATTGTTAATCGTGCATTAGCTTCTTTAAAAATAGATATTCATAGAGCGACAGCAATTTATTTTACAAGTGCTCAAAGAAAAGGAAAGACTGATGAGCAGCTTGCAAATATCTTTATGAATGACTGTTTTTTTATAAGGGACTATTTTAAATTTAAGCATAAGCTTATTGATGAATCTTCTTTTGAGACGAGTGATGTGAAACATGAATCAAGCGCTCGGCTTGTTTTTGATGTGTGCAATTTCATTGAGCATTATATGGAAAAAAATTATCTTAGAGATTTTGCAGACCAATTAATTGATACCATTTCTTTATTTGAAAAAATGTCTTCTTTTATTCCTGAATTTGAACACGTGCTGATTGACGAGTATCAGGATGTTAATTCTACTCAGACAAAACTTATTGATTTGTTTAATTCCAAAAACTTATTTTGTGTTGGTGATCCAAGGCAATCTATTTTTGGTTGGAGAGGTTCAGATATCAAATATATTCTCAACTTTGAAGATAAGTATCCTGATTGCGAAATTATAACTTTAACAAAGAATTATCGTTCTACAAATCACCTTGTTGATTTAATAAACAAATCTATTAGCTCAATGGGGCTTGCAGATTTGGAATCAGTTGTTAAAGGTGAAAAAAATTTAAAATTGTTGAAATTTGATTCTGAAATAAAAGAATTTGAATTCGTTGTTCAGATGATTCTGGCATCAGCAATTCCTAAAAATGAGATATTTGTTCTTGCAAGGACTAACAGGCAACTTAATGAACTTTCTCAATTATTAAAATCCAGAAATATAAAACATATTGTCAGGAGTGATGAGCAAAGAAGAAGCGTGTTGGCTGGTTCTGATGATGTAACTCTTGCAACTATTCATGCTATAAAAGGATTGGAAGCTGACACTGTTTTTGTGATTGGTTGCAATGGTCTTAATTTTCCTTGTAGAGGTTCTGAGCATCCTGTTGTTGATATGGTTAAGGTTGATGAGTATGATAAAGAAGAAGAAGAACGAAGGCTTTTCTATGTTGCTATGAGCAGGGCAAAGAATACCTTGTTTTTAACTTATTCTGGCACTAGACCTACAAGTTTTATTAATTCTGAAATGTTGAAGATATTAGACCAGAACAAAATTAGCTTAAAAAGTTCTTCTCAGTCAAAAACTTTCAAGGTAAACCCAAATGTGAATGCTGTTGTTGAACGGTTAAAGGATTGGCGAAGAAATATTAGTCGTGAATCAGGTGTTCCTGCATTTATGATTTTGCATGACAGAACAATTATTGACCTAGCTCAAAAAATGCCTTTATCAACTGTTGAATTAGAAGATATTCATGGTTTTGGTGCAACAAAGATAATGAAGTATGGTGAAGAAATACTTGATTTGATTAATGGATGATGTTTTATCAAGACTCTCAGATGATAAATTACAAATAACTATAAAAGCATTGGAACGAACAAAAAACCAGATAATTCTAACTATGAACTCACACATTTGCATTGATTAGTAAACAAAGAATGGTATGTGCTTAGAAGTTTTGGCTTCATCTCCCCAGACGCTTATTTTTAAATAGTATATTCCAGGTTTTGCATCAAAAGGTATATCAACATCAAAATTAACAAACTTTTTTTTAGATGTTGACAAGTCAAACTCATCTATTTTTTTCTTCAAAGCGAGATCTTGAACAAAAACCGTGAGTGAAAAATCATCAGCCTTTATAGTGCCTGCGTTTTCCAATGAAACATAAACCTCTAATTTTGAACCAGGCTCCACAACATAATCCAGAACCCTTATTTTTGATATTTTGATTTCAGGTTTGTATTTCACAACTGTTGTTTTTTGAACAGATTTTTTTGATTCAACTTTGTAAACTGAAAAGTGATCTATATCAAAAGTCAAAATTTTTGTTTGAGAATTATAAATAACATTTTTACATTTTGAAGGCGAACAAGGCTCACCTATAAGTCCAGCATTAGTTGTAAAATAAGAACTGTAATATATTATGAAATTTGATTCAACATCATTCATAGTTATTGTTGCCGGTTGATTTGCCAGCTCTGGTAATAGCTGAGAATTAACACCCACAAACCCTTTTTTGACAACAACTGCATTGTTAATAATTGTTGGGTTTGCAACTATATTTGATATATCAATTGGTTGGGAACCAAAACTTATCTTTCCATATTTTGGTGCTTCAAGAACAATATTTGTAGCATTTTTCGGATTCACAATATTAGAAAAATCTGTTGTGTTTCCGCTAAGGCCTTCGTATATTTCAAAGTCTTGAACTGTAATAATCCACGAATGTGTTGTGTTAAGTTCACCATCACTAACAAATACTTGCACAACGTGTTCGCCTTCTGAGTTGTAGTTCGTTGTAAACAAGAATTCTAAATTTTCTGATTTCAATTCTGAATCCACAAACCATTGATATGTTAATTCATCATTATTGTCATCACTTGTAACTATTGAAAATAATTGTGAATCAGTCTCATTAATTACAAGATTGGTTTCTGGGTAAAAAGATTCTATCTTAGGAGCTACATTGATATAAACATCACCCACAGTTATTTGCAGAACAACCTCTGCAAATCCTATTCCATCATCCGCTCTAAAAGTGATGTTATAATTTCCTGTTTGGTCAAAATTAGGCCCCCAAGAAAATGCTTGTTCATGAAAAGAAGCACCATCAGGTAAATCAAAAACAGAATAAGTCAAAGTATCATTATCAGCATCAAACGCTTCAATGAACAGTTCAACTAATTCTCCTTCATAAAGATGAACTGGTTCATAGTTTTCAAAAATCGGCAAATCATTTACTGGTTTAACTTCAAAAATAAATTCAATAGTTGCATTCAATCCTTCAGAATCAACTGCAGTAATATTAATTGATTCATTACCGAACCAGTCAATTGCTGGATTCATGAACATCTCATTCGTATCATGGTTGATTTCAAGCATCACATTATTAGGATTTGAAACTTCAAATGTTAAATCATCATGCTTATCTGGATCAGAAAAATATAAGTCCAAATCCAAAACCACTTCTTCTTCTTCATCAGAAACAATTGTTATAGAAGAGTTTTTAGCTTCAGGAGGACGATTAACATTTTCAACCGTTAAAAACCACTTCTTGAGAATGAAATAGCCTCCTGCACCTACTTTAACTGCAATCTCATAGTCACCATCAAATATTTCATATGGACCACTTGATTCAAAAGAAGCATTGAGTAGAAATGTACTACCCGACACCCAATCCAACAAGTCACCATCAACATACCATTCATAAGTAATTGTGTCGTTATCAGGATCCATTACGTTAATATAAAACAATTGACTTGTGTTCTCAAGGATTGTGATGTTTGTGTCCGGAGAATAACTCTGGATTATTGGTTTTCTGTCTTCATCAAAAACATTGATTGTTATTGTTTCATAATCTGAAAGTTGGGAATCGTTAACAAAAAAAGTAATATTATAAGTTCCTGATTGTTCAAAGTTTGGTGTCCATAAAAACTGTTGGTTTTCAAAAGATGAACTGATAGGTAAACTTGTGGCTGTAAAAGTCAAAGTATCGTTATCTTCATCGCTGGCTGAAACAAAAAAACTCAGGGTTTCATTCTCGTAAATTTGTTTGTCACCAATAAGGTTTAATTGCGGCGCATCATTAGTGTTTTCAACCGTTAAGTTGAATTCTTGATAAACAAAGTCAGTTCCATCAAAAACTGCAAGTTTTACAAAATGAACTCCAACATCTGATTGTATTGGAAGCCAAGATATTAATCCTGACTCAGAATTTATTGTCATAGTAAAAGGATGTTCAACTAAAGAATATGTTAATACTTCCATGTCCGGGTCATCAGCTTCCACATAATAAGAATAAACAAAGTCTTCTAATGTTGCGATTATCGGATTAGAGGTAATTGTCGGTGCGCGATTAAAATTTAATACCGTAAGTTTCCAATCATGCGTAACATTTGAAAGAGTGTCTGAAACAATAACTGACAAATCATATGTACCGCTACTCTCGAAATCTGATTCAAATAAGTAATTATTTGTCTGTGAAACAACCTTTGAATCAAGCAACCATTCGTAACTCAGTTCATCATCATCAGGATCAGTTGCGAGAACCATAAATTCCTGTGATTCATTTTCATAAAAATAAATTGTTGATTCATTCGGACTTACAAGATCAATGGCTGGTACTCTGTTATTATTATTAACAGTTATTAACCATTCATGGGAATTCAATAATTCGCCATCTGATATTATAATTGTTAAATTGTAATAACCTGCAGAATCATAATCTCCAGAAAAAAAATAAGAATCTATTTCCGAAACCAAAGAACCATTTAATAACCAAGTATAATAAATAAAATCTCCATCCAAATCTACAGCATCAACAGAAAAATTCACTTCAAAAGGTTCCCAGGTAATAGGATTTAGTATTGGATCTAAAGATGCAAAAATTGGTGCTCGATTAACATTTCCAACTGTCAAAAACCAGTTATGAGAAACTAATAATTCACTATCTGAAACAATAACTGTTACATTGTAATAACCTGCAGAGTCATAATCTGGATGAAATAAAAAACTATTGGTTGTTGAAACAACTGTTCCATTCAAAAGCCATGTATAAAATAATTCGTTATCATCTGGATCATGTGCTGTGATGTTAAACTCTAAAAAACTATTTTCAAGTAATTGAGGATTCGTGGATGGATTGTAAGAATCAATTATTGGCGCAGAATTCACCATGCTAACAGTTAAATCAACTTTGTCATCTGATGTATGAACCCACGTGAGAGTTGGAGTTGCAACAATCCCATCAACTAATACAGTTATTGTGTCACCACTATTGCCACCTTCAACAATGCTTGTTGTTTCTGGGTCATCACCAGGTGTTATCAAATTATAATATCCTTGTTGTGTGTAAGTTGTTGCAAAAATTTCTGTACCATCATTTGTTTGTGAGCCTGACATATCAACGGTTGAATCGGAATCAATGTCTATCCATGCCTGAACTGTTATTCCATCTTCAATAGTTCCATCATTTATAAGACCCCAATAAGTCGAGACCGCAGTTTGCGCAGATACACTTGTTAAAACGATGTTAATGATTAATAAAAACAAAAATATTTTCAATATTTTCAATGTTTTTGATGCTTTTATTTTGTTATTTATCATTGTGAAAACATTCCTCCTTCTAAATTCCAAGTTGCATCACCAGTGGTTCTAAGCCAATAACCGTACTTCGGCATCATTTCATCTAGCGAGTTTAGAAATGCTGGTTTATTAGGATTATAAGTCCACCATTCATTTGTTGAAGCATCATAAGTCATGATGTTTGTATAAGTTCCTGCAACATTTTCCAAAGCAACAGTTATCGCAAGATTATTTAAAACAGGATAACCTATCAAGTTTAATCCTTGCTGCAAATTGAACTCCAAGGTTTTTTTTGGAAGTCCACCATAAGTTAATGTCTTTGGCTCGTTCATTTTCACCCAAAAACCCATCGTTTCATAAACATTATTTAATGTATTTAAAAAAGCTGGTTTTTCAGGATTATAATTTAACCATTCACCTTGATAAAAAGCAAAAATTGTTTCTAAAGAATCAATAATTGGCGCAAACACTTCTTCGGTTAAGTCATGAAAAACTGGTTCATTATACAAGTCTCCTGTAACTGGAATTGCCGGAAGAGATATTAAATTTAATCCTTCAAAAAGTTCTATTTTGTATTCTTTCAATACTGTAACATTAGCTTTTTTTGAAACACTGTACTCTCCATCACTAATAGTGAATTCAACAGAGTATCTGCCTACATCACTTTCTGAAGTCTGCCAGATATAAATGTAACTATTTCCATCAAAAACTGAGAATTCAAATCTAGAATCATTAACAGTAACTATTAATTCATCATTGTCAGGATCATCTGCTATTGGTGCAAGTCTTAATTCTTCACCTTCAAAACCAATAGTGCCTGTGATATCGTTCAAGAGTGGCGGGTGATTGATGCCCGTGTTCTCATTTATTATAGTATATACTGGACTTTCATAACCAAAAGTTTGTATTGATGGATTATTATCCAGTTTGTAAGTAACAGTAAAGTTTGAGTAGTAGTTACCATCTAAATAGTATGGAACCATGTTTTCATGCCTTGTTTCTACAATACAAACATATTCATCGCCTGAAAGCTCAACATTTATTCCTTCCATATTTATGATTGCTTTACCAACGCATTCTCTGAATTCTGCATTGTTTGTTGTTGTTTTTATCCAACCACCAGGTTTTAAAAGTAAATATTGAGGCGGGTCTGGTGTGTGCGTACTTTTCCAATCAGTAGGTGTTCCATCCTCTTGATAAACCTGAGATCTAATACTCGTCTGAGAATCCAGTCTTATATAACCAGACATTCTAACATTTGTAAGTGTTGATATTTGATTCATTCTTTCGCCACCATAATAAATCTTATCAGCGTCTGTTGGGTGTGTGATTATTTCAATATTTCCATCTGAAAAATACATATCATCCCATTGATTTGCTGGTTTTGGTTCAAGCTCAACAGTTATCGATTTATCACTGTTAACAAAGAGAGTGTTTGCTTCTGAATTATAATCCTGATGAACTAAATTATATGCGTATAAAGCCATGTTTTCAACTCCTGAAAAAATCGCTTTTCCGAAGCTATCTGTTACTTTTGTTTCTGAATAACTAACTGTTAATCCTTCAAAAGTTACTATAACATTTGGTATGGGACTTAGGGTGTTATTATTCAAAGCAGTAAATGTTACTGTAACTGCTGATGTGATCCTCATCAACAACAAAAATAACATTATTGTTTGTAAAAAATAAATTTTTTTCATTTTATCAGAGTTATGTGTTTACAATCGCGAAAGTTTTTTGTTTCAATCACATATGAATAAACACCTGAACTTACTGATTCATTATTTTGACTTGTTCCATCCCATGGTAACTTGTAAACTCCTTGTTGTTGAGAGCCATTCTTCAGATTTTTCACGTGTTCACCTATTGAGTTGTATATGTTGATTTTCACAAAAGAGTGTTCTTTAAGAGTATACTCTATGGTTGTGTAATTATTAAAAGGGTTTGGATAATTTTTTGATTGTAAACTATGATTTAAATTTTGTTTTGGTTCAAGAATTCCAGTTGTTGTAACTGTTAAATCTGTTTGTTCATTTGTACCTGGCTCATGCGTTAAGGTTTCATTTGCAGGAACACCATTAATAAACGGGTATGTTGTTTCATTCAATAATGCACCTTCATCTTTAATGGTTGTTTGATCATCAGTGCTTGCTAAAACATCATACCATGCAGTTCCGCTGTTGATTACTATTCCACCATTCATACTGCCCAATTCCACATCGTTTAAATCTTTTATCTGAGCAGCCCATCCTTCTTCTGGCAAGGAGCCATTATAATTTACAATCCCCCAATGTTCTGATGGTGGTTCAGTTGAAAGTTTTGCTATGATATAATCAATGCTTGCAGTTTTCAATTCTGGATTGTTGACTTTCCAGTTATCATAGAATCTTTTAATATTTTCATTTCTTAATTCTTCCAAAAAATAAGGTATCTCTGCGGAAAATAATTTTTTCTTTAATTCATACAATACTTGCTCATCGATTGATTCTATTGATTGCGCTGATTGTATTAATTCAATCTGGTTTTTTGGCTCTTGTGCAAATGTCTGAATAGAAGAAAAGCCTAATCCTGCAATTGATAATCCAAATCCCAACACAAACGCGAATTTTTTCATTTTATAGTTCATAGTTTTATTTTTATAGTTCATAGTTTCAAACCAGTTATTAAAGTCAAAGTATTTGTTTTATACTGACTATCCTTTCTCAACCCAATCATTAGATATAATGGGTCATATTTAAATCCGACTGAGAGTGATGAATGTTTGTTTAATTGTTTATCAGCATATCTGCCTCCAAAGGTTAACATTAATGCATAGTTTTTTTGTGCTAATTTAGTTGTATTTTCAGCCGATAATTTCAAGTCTGAAGAAGAAATGGTGGTTCTGTTTTGAAACTTGCTATAATCCATTGTAGAAAAAAGCCTATTTTTTTCGTAGTCAAAAAATTCTTTTGTTCTGTCATGCACTCTTGGAACCAAACGCTGTGAATCTTCTACATTTCTAGTAAAGTCATATGTTTCATCAGAGAGTATTCTTGATTCGAGTTTTTCATAATCTGAAACGTCAGAATTAACTATTATTGTTGTTGAGAATTTATTATTGGGTTTTTCATAGCTGAGAAAAATATTTGTTAAGTTGTTTCCTTGTTCAAAAGATTTTGTTAGCAAAATTTGTGGGTTTAATTTTTTGTTTTCAAAATCGTAACTCGTATAATTTAGTAATAAGATATCCTGAAATCCAACACTTGTTCCAAGCATTAGTTTGTTAAAATAATCTTTTTCTAAAAGACTATCTTCTTCAAAAATTAATATTTGATTTTTAAAGTAATAAGTTGATAATTCTGCAAAAACATCCATTGACAAAATACTTCTTCCTGATAATTTATACATTTGTGTGTTTGCAACATTTTTAATATCTGCCAAATTAGAAATTGAAACTCCTGTCACATCATTTATTGTGGTGATTGTAATATCTTGTAAATCTGATTTTTCGGCTTCTTCAAAAGAAGCAGTTGTTGTTAAAAATATTTGTTCAGGTTTAAATGAAGCATTTAACCCTTTTTCTGTTGTTCTGGATTCTTTCAAAGTTTCGATTTTGGTAATTATTGGTCCTATTATTTCATTTTCTGTAACAATAGTTCTTAATGTTCGAGCATCATCGCGAGTTTTGTCGTAAAATCCTTTTGCAAAATAATTTTTGAAATTTCCGTAGGTTTCAAAACCATAATAATTATTCAGAACATCTGTTCGCTCTCCAAATACATTTGCGTAGATAAAGTCTTTTTTTGGATTTCCAATTTTCACTCCTAAGTCTGCAGAGCCTTTAATATTTGCAAGTCTTAACAATCCTGAAAAATAATCTTTTATGCGATTTCTCTCATCATCAAGTTTTAACGAGTACGTTCCAAAACGCCAATTTTGTGAGAGTTCCAAAATTCCGAGTGTATCTTTTTTTCCTGGTTCGTCTATGTTTGGTATGATTTTTTCTCCAATGTTAAAATCAGCTGTTTGTTTTAGTTGTTTTAAGAAGTTTTCTTGATCTATTTCATAATATGTTTCAGTTTTGTATTTGGATTTTTGCTGTTCAAAATTTTGGTTGTTTTCTTGACTTTTTAATGGTTGAGAAAGCCCTATTAAAAATGCCAATAATAACAATATTTTTTTAGTCCTCATACTAACCCTCTAAACGTAACTACTTAAAAATTAAGACTCATATTTAAAATTTGTCATTAAATAATCCGTCAAACAATTTATTAAACAACCTTATAGAAAGATTTGTACCAGTCTATAAACTGTTTAACGCCAACAGAAATGCTTGTTTTTGGATTATAACCCAAAAGTTTTTTCGCTTTGGATATATCTGCGCTTGTTTTCGAAACATCTCCTAGTTGTATTGGCAAAAACTTTTTATTTGCTAAAACACCAAAGTTTTTTTCTATTTCCGAAATAAAATCAAGAAGCCTTATACTCTCGCCTCTCGCAAGGTTAAAGATTTCAAAACCAAAAGGCTTATCGATTGCAGCTAATACTCCTGAAACAATATCTGAAATATAAGTGAAATCCCTTGCCATCTCACCATTATTAAACACAGCAACTTCTTGTCCTTCAATAATTGCTTTTGTAAAAAGAAACAATGCCATATCAGGTCGACCATAGGGACCATAAACTGTGAAAAATCTCAGACCCGTGCAGTTCAGATTGTAAAGTTGATGATAAACATAAGCCATCTCTTCATTCGATTTTTTTGTTGCAGCATAAAGTGATATCGGGTTGTCAACCCTATCATCCTCAGAAAAAGGAAGTTTTTTATTATTACCATAAACAGACGAAGATGATGCAAAAACAAAATCTTTGACACCATGATTCCTGCAAAGTTCCAAAAGATTTAATGTTCCTAAAATATTACTTCTCTCGTAGACAAAAGGATTGGTTACAGAATACCTAACACCAGCTTGTGCTGCCAAGTGACATACCTTATCAAAAGAATGTGTTTCAAATATTTTATTCATAGTTTTATAATCTGAAATATCTGCCCTTATTATGGTCGCACCGAAAAGCTCTTTTGCTCTTGCTTCTTTTAGACCGACATCATAGTAATCATTGAAGTTATCAACGATAACAACTTCATCTCCACGCGCGACAAGTGCTTTTGAAACGTGAAATCCGATAAAACCAGCACCCCCTGTTACAAGAATCTTTGTCATTATAAATAAAATAAACATGATAGGTTTATATAAATTTTTTTAAATTTTAAAAAATAAAAAAAAGAGAAAAAATAAAAGAAGAAAAAAAAGAAAAAAAATTAATTATTTTTGCAATAATTTCAACACACGCTCTAAATCACTAAGCGGTATTTTTTCGGGCTTCAACTTTACAACTGTTTTTTTCAGCACTTCATAAAGTTCGATTTTCTTTCTATCATCCCTTTGTTCCTGTCTTTTTTCATCCCTTAACTCGAGAATCCTTTCTCTTCTATATTCATGAATTATGTCGCCTTTTTTAGTCCCTGCATATAGTTTGTCAAGAACTCTCAACTTGTCAAGACTCTGCTCTTTTAAGTCAATAAGGTACTTATTTCTACATTGCTCCTCATACTTCTTTTCTAGAGCCTCCTTATAGTAATCTCTTTTTGAATCAGGGCAACTACTACTAGGATAACCTGGAACGAACTGGTTAATCATCATAACCCCTACACAAATAATTACTATTGCAGTCAAACAAGTTATTGTTGTTATTGTTAAAATCATTTTATTTTCCTCCGCATTTTTTTTGGTCTGCCGACCATTATTTTTTTATTTATATTGTTTATTTGATTCAATTGTTTTAATGTTTGAAAAGAATGTTAACGTTTCCCTTCAGAATGCTTTTTTGGATTTTTCAGATCCATGCAAGAAGAATGAAGGTTTAGGTTAACAGCAAAACCTTATTAAAAGTTAAAGAATTTGAAACTAGTAAAATCATGTCCAATTACATAATTCTTACTAGTTTTGTTGGTCATACACGCAGGTTATAATATCTAATATATAAATCTTTCTATTTTTACTACTTAATAATGAATTGTCTAATTGGGTTGTAAATTATTAAAATTTATAAACAAAAAAGTTTCCAGAAGATATAATGGTCACATATACGGATAAAATTAAAGAACTTGAAGACAAAATTACTAATACAAAATATAATAAGAGAACACAACACGCAATAGGACTTTACAAAGCTCAACTTGCAAAACTCAAAGAAAAACAAGAATCAAGAGGAAAAGGCGGCGGCAAAAGTGAAGGATATTCAGTTAGAAAAACAGGCGACGGCACAGTTCTACTTTTAGGATTTCCTTCAGTTGGAAAAAGTACTCTTTTAAACGAAATCACAAATGCAAATTCAGAAGTCGGAGCTTATGATTTTACAACCTTAAATGTAATTCCTGGATTAATGGAATACAAACATGCCAAAATACAAATTCTTGACGTTCCGGGAGTCGTCAGAGGCGCAGCATCAGGAAAAGGACGAGGAAGAGAAGTTTTGTCTGTGATGAGAAACGCAGATTTAGTGCTAATAATTATTGACGCTAATTATCCTGAACATTTACCAATCCTCTTAAATGAAGTACGTGATGCACACATCAGAATAAATCAAAAGAGACCTGATGTCAAGATTAAAAAAACCATGAAAGACGGTATTAGAATTGGAGCCACAGTAAAATTATCTTTAAACCAAATCACAATAAAAGCAGTATTGAACGAATTCAAGATTAATAACGCAGATGTCGTTATAAGAGAAGACATATCTGTTGATGAATTAATTGATTGTATTGAAGATAACAAAAAATACTTACCAGGAATTATTGCCATCAACAAAGCAGACACTGTAAGTGATAAAAAATTAAAAGTAGTTGTGAAAAAAATTAATGCAGAAATAACGATTTCTGCAAAAGAAAAACGAGGCATTAACGAAATTAAAGATTTGATTTTTAAAAAACTTAATTTCATGAGAATTTGGATGAAAGAACCGGGAAAAGAAGCAGATATGAATGAACCACTCATAATCACCAATGACTCAACAATAAAAGATGTTTGTCAAAAGCTCCACAAAGACATGGTAAGACTATTTAAGTTTGCCAGAGTTACAGGTCCAAGCGCAAAGTTTCCTGGACAAAAACTTTCTTTAAATCACACATTAAAAGATAACGATGTTTTAGAGATACACCTAACTTAGTGCGTAAATAAGTATACTCGTATAGAAAACTTTATATATTGATTGTGCTTATAAATATTGAAATGTTGTGCGATGAGTGTAATTTTGGTATGAGATTAGTAGATACAGTTTCTACAGGTAACATGCAATTTCAAACATACCAGTGTAGACATTGTATGAACAGAAAAACAACCTGCAAATTCTAAAAATCAAAACCTGCTTCTAAACTAGCTATTGCTCTAGAAAGATTTTTTTTAGCCTGTTTTTGATATTTTCGACGAAAAAAAGGCGTTTGATAAATGTTTTCTCGATTCAAAAAACCCTTCAACACTTCTACCCTCTTCTCACAATAAATGTCATGTTCAACGAAAAAATATTCTTTTCGAATACCCTCATGATAAGCAGCGAATTCTTCTTCAGAATAACCAAAAACAGACAAATCAATATCAACAATTAACTTTTCATCAATATTTTTAGGTTGAGTCTTATGATTAGTTACTAAAATTAAATCAACGACTTTATCAATAAAAGACTTGTTTAAACCTGTAGTTGTAGCAACTGCATGAGCTGACATCGCACTTTTTTCCTCATTAGAAAAATCAATCGGATTAGGAAGCTCATAAACAAACTCATGATACCAAATAGCAAATTCCAAAGCCAAAGGATTTTCTGAAAATTTCTTGCAAGATTCAAATTCAACAAGAGAATTTAGTATGTGAGTTAAATCATGATAATGCCTATTCTTATCAGAATGCACCTTAAAAAGAGCATCATAAAAAACTGATGAATCACTTTTTGCTCCAACTTTCAACCATAGTTCTTCAAATTGTTCTTTCATTTTATGTTCAATTTATTTTTCATTAATTTAGTTTTTATTAATATTCATATCAAAAATGATTTTGTCAAATATTTTTTCAATTTCATCCCCATGCACACCATCAGATCTATCTAAAGTCCATATTTGACCATTCTGGTCGTGAGAGATTTTTTCTTCAATCTTTCTCTTTTTAACAAAAAAATTGTATTGACTTTCGAGTCTGCGATGAATTTGATGATGCGTCAAACTCCTTTTCTCCAAACGGCGACTTTGAGTTGCCTTGTCAACTTTTAAAATCAAAACATTATTATTACAAAGATAAGACCTTTGTGCTTCAGCAATTAAAGCATCATTCAAAATAATCAAACCTTTTTTCCCATAAAGTTCACGTCGAAGTTTTACAAGCACGGGGTTGTACATTATTTCGTTTAATTTTTGAAGAGCAGATTCATGGTTAAAAACAATATCGCCAAGAACTTTACGATTAATCTTATCACCAACAAGTCTAATCTTTTCTCCAAAACAACTTATGAGATCTTCACGAATCTTAGAATATTTTAACTCATCATCCGACTCCAAAATATAATGACCAATTTTATCAAAGTCAATATTATGAACCATTAAACCTTTCTTTTTGCCGATTTCTTCAAACTTATTTCCAACAAAAGATTTTCCAGAAGCAATCTCACCAGTCAAACCTAAAACGTATTGCTCAGATATTTTTTCTTCCAAACACTGCTTGACATATATAGGAACAAATTTATAAATTAAACCCTGATCTTTCTGCATGGCTTTCACAGCACTAGAACTAACATGAGCAAGTTTTGAATCAGCAAATAAAATATGTGTATCTATTCCTAACTTTTGACTTTCACCCAATTCATGCAAAACATTCTCATAATCAAAATCTTTTGAATTACGAACACCCTTAACTATCACACTAATATCATTTTCATAAGCATAATGAATAAGCAAGCCCTCAAAAGAAGTAACTTTAACATTAGGAATGTTTGCTAAAGCTTTCTTTGCCATTAAAGTTCTTTCATCAAGCGAAAACAAGTATTTTTTGTCTGGATTTATACCAATTCCCACAATCAATTCATCAAAAACACTTGCTGCTCTTTTGACTACATTAATATGACCATAAGTTATTGGATCACCCGAAAATACATAGATTGCTTTCATTAGCAAGTAGAAATTGAAAATAGTTTATAAACATTTTTAGAAAAAACAGAAAAAAGCATGTGAATTACATGCAAAAAGATATAAACCATTATAAAGTACTACACAAAGTTTAAATAAAAAGCAACAAAGAAATAATATAAATTGAATTTATCACAACCTAAAAACATAAATTTGAATAATTTCAGCGACGACCAAAAATTAGCATTAGTCGCAATTGGAATAGGTGTAATCCTCATCATAGTAGCGTTATTCCTATACTGAAAAACCAAAAGCTTAAATACTCAGGTAGTTAACAAATAAAAAGGGGAAATTAGTTAAAAGTTAGAAGATAAATTTTTAAGGGACAACAAAAACAATAAAAGTTTTTGAGACCCCAAAAAAAAAGATAAATTTTTAAGGGACAACAAAAACAATAAAAGTTT
>JAHIUF010000066.1 GCA_018817005.1 Nanobdellota archaeon | reverse complement strand
TGGAAAACCAACAATAATATTGACATTAATGTGAATACCTGCTTGCTTTGTGTCTATTAAGACGTTTATAGCTTCTTCTCTAGTAAAATTTTTACCCATTAATTTAAGAATCTTATTGGATCCACTTTCAATACCATAAGTTAAACCAGAACAACCTGCTTTTTTCATGAGTTGTAATAATTCTAAAGTCATCTCTTTTCGGATAATAGCATTTCCAGACCATTCAATATCTATTTTTCTTTTGATAAGTAAATTGCAGAAATCTCTAAGTTGTTTTATGTTTCCATTAATTAATAAGTCAAAAAATTCAAAGTTTCTTTTATTGTTGTTTTTAATATGGAATTCTATTTCTGAAACAATATCTTCTGCCTTTCGAAATTTGAAATTTTTCCATACAACCCAATCATTGCAAAAAACACATTTGTTGATACATCCTCTACTTCCAATAAGTCCTATTCTATCTTCAGTGTATTTTGTTAAATCGAATTCTTCATATGTTGGGAAAGGAAGTTCGTGAATATTTTGAATAATCGTTGAAGTTTTTGTTTTTATTTGATTGTTGTTTTTGTAAATAATTAAATTTGGAATCTTGTCAGTTTCCTTCTTCTTGATTATGGCAGTCACTAATTCAAACATAATTTTTTCACCCTCTCCTAGAATGTGGTAGTCAATAAATTTCGATTTATGAATCGGAGCGTCTACACCTCCAGTAATAATTATTTTATTAGGATTCTTTTTTTTTACACGTTTAATTACTTCCAAACTAAACTCAAGATTTGGTGTCATGATAGAAAATGCAATTATTTGATTATCAGAAGATAAAATTTCTTGACTTATTTGTTCAATAAACTTATTGAAGAATGAATGTTTTTTCCAAACAAAATTAGTCTTAATATCCCAATATTTCTGATTCTCTTCCTCTTGATGAAATATTTTAATATTTGCATCTAAAACTTCAGTCTTAATTCCTTTACTTCTAAGAAAAGATGAAATATAAGCTATTCCAATCGGTGGATATTTTACATCCCAGAAAGGACATATAACCATTAAAACTTTTTTTTGTGTCATTTTAACATTATTTGATGTGAGATGATTAACTAATTTTTTTTTGTTATACTTCACATTTTCCCACCAATTATCACAGGTTTTATAACAACCAATTTTCTCTGTGAATTTTTTACTCATTTCTAATCCGTTTTTCCGGAATTCTTCTTGTATTCTTCCACTCCAGATATCTTTAAAACTTTGCTTGTTTATATTTCCAACAACATTCTTTACTGCTCTACAGCAGGGCGCAACATCGCCGTTTGCCATAATCCTTGAAAAAACATTTCCAACATAACATTTCATCCCATGTAACATTTTGCTGTCATATTGTCCTTTTATTGCTTTTGGATTAGAAAGTTTTCTTATGATGTTGTCAATTGAATCAATTTTTATTTTATGATTTCTTTTTTCGATTTTAAGAAAGGTTGTTAGCAGTTCTTTTCTTTTTTCTTCGTTTAATAACAATTTGTCTGTTGCATTTTTTATTGAGTCAATCAGCGTGAAGTATATTTCATCAGATCCTACTTCTTCTCCGAATCTTATCATGTTTTCAATCTTATCATAATTCACGCTGGAAATCACATTTGCCAAGACAACTTTTGTTTTATTTGTTGATTTTTTATTTATCTTGCTTAAGTATCTCAAATTTTCTTTTATGCATTTAAAGTTGTTTTTGTTTTTAGGATGTGTTTTTTCATAAGTTTCTTTGTCTCCAGCCCAAATACTTACAGTAATATTATCAACACCGAGTTTTATGAGCCTTAGTATTTTTTCTCTATTAAGTAATGTGAAATTTGTTGTGATATCAAGCTTTAACCCTTTGCTTTTGATAAGTGATATTATCTTGAAAATATCTTTATGAAGAAATGGTTCACCACCGCCAGTAATTCTTATTTCTTTTGTTCCAAGTACTTTGAGTTCTTCAACAAGTTTTTTTATTGTTGAAAATTCTAATTCTTGTTTAAACCAATCAACTTCAGGTTTTTTATCTTCAAGTAAAGGAGAAAATGTCCAACAACCAACACAATTCAAGTTGCACTTATTTGTAATATCAATAGTTACATATCTTGGACATGGGATTTTTCTTTTGATTAAACTATGTATTGTTTCTAACAAGTATTTTTTTGTATGGTTGATAGTATATCTTATTCTATGCTCTTTTAAACATTCTTTAAATAGCTTTATTGGATTATTAGAGTTAACAATTCTTTTGTTTTTATGCTCTTGCCAAATTCTGTATGCATCTCGAACTGCTTTTTCTAAATATTCAGGCTTCAAATCCTTGTTTTTGATTACTGCCTTGAAGTTTCCATCAAAATCTTCGTCTTTTGTTGAGAGCAATAAACCTTTCTTTTTTAGTTCTTCATAATATTTTGTTCCTGGGAAGGGGGTTGTTATTGAGAACTGAACAGATTCAGGATTCATTTTCAAAGCGAAGTTTATAGTGTCTTGAATCGTTTTTTTTGTTTCGCCAGGAAGTCCAAAGGTGAATGTAAGATGAACTTTTATTCCAAGTTTTTTTGTCAAAAGAATATTTTTTTCAACTTTTTTTATATTCATGTTTTTATTACATGCATCCAAAAGCTTTTGAGAACTGGATTCAATCCCATACTTTAATGCTTGAAGACCTACATCTTTCATTGCAAGGAGAATTTCTTTATCCATCAAGTCAGCTCTGGCCATTATTGCCCATGGAAGATTGATTCTTCTGTTCTTTATTTCGGCACAAATCTCTAATATTCGATTTTTACCAACATTGAAAGTGTCATCGTCAAAATAAAATGATTTGAAGCCTTTTTTCTTCAAAAAGTCCATTTCATTAACAACATCTTTTACACTTCTAACTCGATATTTGTTAGGTTGATACATGAGTTGTGGCCAAGCACAAAACGTGCAGTTATAAGGGCAACCCCGTGATGCCCACAACTGAACAGAAGGCGAAGGAATGCTTCCTGGACAGTCATGATATTTTTTCATAGGAAGCTCCTCATTATAAGGCCAAGGAAAATCATCAAGATTTTCATGCAGAGGGTCTTTCAAATAAGAAATCATTTTTTTCTTTTTTTGAAAACTTTTTACCAGTTTTAACAAAGAAAACTCATATTCTCCAGCAATAATTGAATCCACACAATTGTTTTCTTTTAAGAAATTTTTGTCAAAAAGGTGCATTCCTCCAAGAACAATTTTTGCTTTTGAAAAACTTTTAATTTTTTTTACTAATTTCAAATCATGATTTAAAGAAGGTGTTGAAGTTTCGATAAATATTATTTCAGGATTGATTTTTTTTATTTTCTTATAAAAAGTCACATAACTAATGTTTTCAGCAACAGCATCAAGAATATATGCATTAAAATGGTTTTTTTTTAAGAGGTTTGTAGCATAAGCTAAAAAGAACGGAAATGGTAAATAATTCTCTTCTTCAGAAATTTTTAAGTGTGGCCATCTGCTTCCAGCACGTATGCCTTGTTTTCTCCCTACAAACCACGGCATGTTGGCTAATAATATTTTCATTTTCAGCCAAAAATATTGGACTTATTTAAAGTTTTATATTAGATTGCGTTCTGTGATGTATTTATATAACTTTTTTGCTATTAATTCATGCCCTAATTCATTCGGATGATTATCTATTGGTTCACAGTTTATTTTACCACTTAAAACATCATTTTTTTGAAATTCATGAATCATATCTATAAAATGAATTCCTAATTGATTTGTTATGTTTTTTAGAAGAGCGCTATTGAATTTATTGTTTTCATAATAAAAAGTCATATTATTTTTTGTTAAAACAGGCGTAGGAATATGTATTATTATTAATTCTGAATTTTTTTTATCAGATAAATTTTTTATTTCTTTTATTTCTTTAATTATTTTGTTCTTATTATGATTCAAACAAATAATATTTTCAGGGTTTTCAAAACAAGGATTTTTTTGGATTAAAATTTGATATGCTAATTTAAAAAATTTTGATGATAAAATGATTTTAGAAATTACATTTTTGAATTTGTATTCATAAAAAAGATTGTTTATTCCAATAATCTCATCATCTTTTTTTATGAAAATTGGCGTGTTTATATAATCATTAGAAAAGAATCCTAAAACTATTATACTTGTTTTAAAATCTGTTTTTTCTAATAATATTTTTTCTTGAAAAGAATTGTATCCAGAAACACCCAAATTAATGATTTTATAATTTTGCTTTTCATTATTCATTTGTTTAGAAAGCTTTACAGAATAAGATTCTTCAACACAAGCACCCTCAGTCACTGAATCTCCAATAAATAGTATTATATTTGGATTATTCGTTTTTTGATTATTTTCTTTAAGTTCTGATTGAACCTGTGTGCTTATCCACCCTAAGTCTTTTGAAAATTCATATCCTTCAAAATATAATTCTCTTAAGAAATTATCTTGTGTGTATATTATGTTTGAGTAATTTAGAAAATGATTTTTCTCAGTCCAGTTTAAAAGAATTTCTGTTATTATAAAAGCAAACATTATGCTCATAATTAAAATAAAAATTTTTAAAAAGATGGTTTTCTTTGTATTCATAGTAGTAAAATTTATTTAAAACAATTATTCAAGAGCAGATAATTGCATGATTAATGTAAAAAATATCAGAACTTTCTGATGCTAATCCAATATAAACTAATCCTTCTTTAAGGATTAACTCGCGGTTTTCTAAATTAAACACAAAGTTTTTATTTAATTCCGAGTTTTCTAAAGCAATAGTTCCTGCTCTTGTAAAATTATCTCCATCTCCCACATTAACTGTAAGTAATACTTTTTCTTCTTGGATTTTATCTAAGAAATTTAAACTTAAGTATGAAATGTTATTATTTGAACAAAATAGTTTTATTTCAGTGTATCCTTGTATTTGAGTTCCATCAAAGTTGTTTATTTTTGAGACTGAATTTTCATCTAAATTTCCCACTAAAAAGAAAAAATTTTGTGCAGTATTACTTTGACTGAAATTAAAAATGAAGCAAGTATGTTCATCAGAAATATTTAGTTCTTCAAACTCATCCGAGTCAATCTTAAAGTCATTTTCAATATACTCATACTGATTAAGTTCTATTTCTTCAACTAAATTAGTTTTATTACTGAAGAAATACAATGTTATAATTATTAGAAGACCAATAATAAAAACAATTACCAATGTTTTCAAACTTACTTCATCATCATCTTTAGAAGGTTCATCATCTTCAAAGAAATTGTTTAATCCTTTCTTGATTTTTTTCAACATAAAACAATCAAAGTGTTTATATTATTTAAATTTAACTATCGTTTTATATGCTTTTTCCAAATTCTTTGCTGTAACCTGCCAATTATATTCTTCTTCTGCTCTTTTTCGAGCTTTTTTTTCAGATTTTTTTTTGAATCTTTTATCTGTTAAAAATCTTATTATACCTTTGGCTATTGCTTTTTCATCACCGGCTTTCACCGCAATACCTGAGTCTCCAAGCATTCTTTTTACTTCTCCAACATCACTTGCAACAATTGCTTTTCCGGCTGCAAGATACTCAACAATCTTTAATGGACTTTTGCATTTTGTGATATTATTATCTTCAAATGCTGCAACACAAATATCTGCTGCAGCTAAGTATTTAGGAACATCATCATATTTTGTATAACCTACAAAAATTACTTCTTTGTCAAGTCCCAGTTCATGATTTTTCTGTTTGAGAGTTGGAAGATAATGCCCCCCACCAACTATCATAAACTTCGTGTTTTTGTATTCTTTTAAAACAAGTTTTGCAGCTTTTAAAAATAGTTCGGCATATTGTCCGCCATGCAACTGTCCAAGATATATGATGAATGGGCATTTAATTTTATATTTTAATCTTATTTCATCACCTTTATTTTTAGGATGAAACTTTTCTAAATCGGCGCCAACATGAGAATCAAAAATATTTTCTTTCGAAACACCAGCTTTTAAAGCTAGTTTTCGAAGATGATTACTTGCGACAGATACAGTGTCTGCAAGTTTTGGAATTGTCTGTTCCATAAAATTAATGTATTGTCCATAAATCTTTGATGGTGGATCCCAATTATAGATTGCATACTCCCAGTCATCCCAATCATAATGAACTGGTTTATTTCTCAAGTAAGCTGCGAAAAGCGCTGGAAGTGAAGCAATAGGAAAACATTTTTGAAAATGAATGATATCTGCCCATTTTGAAAGCTTATACATTCGACCAATGTTATAAGGCAAGTGCCATTTGCTTCTTTTAAAAGGAATTGTTTCAAACTCTGTATGCTTTTTTTTGAGAGTCTTTCCTCTCTCAGATGGTTGAAGTGGAAAATAAACTATTTTTACTTTATGGCCAAGTTTTACAAGTTCTTGTGCAATGAATGTTATTCTAATAGTCCATGGTTCTGAAGCTGAGTATAAATCATGCGGGTGAACCATTAAAATTTTTAGTTTTTTTTGTTTCATGTTTTTTATGATCCTGGAAAAATTTTGTGTCTTTTGATTTTTTCCCATATTAGAAGGAAGACGTCCAATGAAAGTGTTATGGATAGTATGAATAACAATGTGAAAAATTTGAAAAATTGTTTCATGTGATTTTAGAAC
>JAHIUF010000065.1 GCA_018817005.1 Nanobdellota archaeon | reverse complement strand
TACTATTAATGATTCTAATGTGCTTCGGGATAATCTATTTCTTTAAAAAGAGAAAATGGTTTTAATATTCATAATGATTATGATGTTTATAATACTTATTTTGTAACACTTATGAAAAGATAATATTTAAAAAAGAATTGTTTTTCTCACAGATTTTGATTAGTTAAGAAAAATAACTGACAATGAGGATTGGTATTTATCGTAATCGAAAAAAAGAATGTTCAAGAAAGCACACATCGGAACAACATTACAAAAGAGTATTCTAGATACAATTAACTATCCTCAAAAAAAATCTTTATCTAAAAATTTGGTATTAGTAAAAAATGAAAAATAAAACTAGCTATAAAGAAAACGAGCAAAAAGCTCAAAACCCTAATATACTGATAGGGTGCAGGATTCCAAAAGACTACTTTGTCACAAAAGGCAAGGGTGAAAGCGATATAACAATACATGCAGGCTCATACCACTTAGCACTAAAAAATGCAGGAATAGAGATGTGCAATATCATGACTTATTCTTCAATACTCCCAAAAATTGCTCGTAAAATAAAAAAACCTGCACAGTTAATTCATGGGTCAGTCATGGAAACAATAATGGCTGTTGCAACAGCGGATTGTGGTAAAAACGCAACCGTGGGAATAATTTATGGTTGGTTATATAATAAACGAACTGATGATAAATACGGCGGTCTTGTTTGTGAATATAATGGCTCATTATCCGAAGCGAAAGCAAGAACACAACTAAGACTGAGTTTGGAAGAACTATATGTTAATGGTTTTTCGGATGAATACGAATTGAAGAATATAAGCATTGTCTCAAACAGTTTCAAGCCTAAAAAGAAATATGGAACTGTGCTTGTGTCGCTGTGCTTCGTCAATTATGAGTGTCCCATTCTAACAAAATAGTACATCATTCTAGTATGAATTGCGTTATTAACGTAATTATATAAGTAGATTTTTATAATAGCTTCATTTTTAAGTATAAATGGCTAACTTTTGGCATATCGTTAATAATGTAATTAGAGATGCTGATGTGCTTCTTCTCTTATTAGATGCAAGACTTGTTAATGAAACGAGGAATCTTGAGATTGAAAAAAAAGTAAAAGCCGCAGGAAAACCTTTAATTTATGTGATTACGAAATGTGATTTGGTTGAAAACAAAGATTTTGAGGACGCACATAAAGAAGTGCTGTTTGACGCACCAAAAAAGAAATTGTTGGTTGAATATAAAAAAGAGCTAAAACCTTGTGTTTTCGTTTCTGCAATCAAGTATTATGGAGTAACAATTCTCAGGGAAAGAATATTGATTGAGGCTAACAAGCATAAAATAAAATCTTCACCTATTAAAGTTGGCGTCCTTGGTTATCCTAATGTTGGAAAATCCTCTTTAATCAATGCTGTGAGTGGTGGTAGTGGTGCGCCTACCAGTATGATGAGCGGTTACACGAAAGGGTTGCAGAAAATCAAATGTGATAATCGAATTATGTTCTTAGACACACCAGGTGTAATTCCTTTTATGGAAAAAGAAAGTGAAAAACATTCCATGATTGGTTCTGTTGATTTTACAAAAGTTAAAGAGCCGGATTTAGCAGTTATGAAAATAATGGAACAATTTCCAGGCAAAGTAGAAGCTTATTACGATGTCCCAGTCATTGATGATTTCGAAGCCACTCTTGAAAACATAACTATTTCTAAGAATATTATTAAAAGCGGCAATCAACCAAATATTGATAAAATGGCTCGAACAATCCTGAAAAACTGGCAGAAAGGAAATATTAAATAGAATAAACTTTTCTTATGAAAAATTATTTAAAGAAATTAAGGAGCACAGATTATTAATGAAATTTAAAACCTTTATTCTTGATAAATTCCAAGAAGATTCAATCATTGCAATTGAAAATGAGAAGTCAGTTTTAGTTTCGGCTCCAACCGGTTCGGGAAAAACCTTGATTGCAGATTATATTATTGATAAATTCTTAAAAGAAAACTCTCGAATTATTTATACTGCACCAATAAAAGCATTATCAAACCAGAAATACAAGGAATTCACAGAGTCTTATGGTGAAGACAAGATTGGGTTGATTACAGGTGATTTAGTTATTAATCCTGAAGCACAAGTATTGATAATGACTGCAGAAGTATATAGAAACATGGCTATAATTAATGACCACACATTAGATTCAGTTGCTTATTGTATCATGGACGAGATTCATTTCATAAGTGATCAAGAGAGAGGTCATGTTTGGGAGGAATCAATTATTTTTAGTCCTGAACATGTAAAATTCTTATTTCTTTCAGCAACAATTCCTAATTCAGATGAATTTGCTTCATGGGTTGAAAGTATAAAGAACACACCTGTAGAGATTATAAAATCTGATGTTCGACCTGTTCCTTTAGAAAGAAAATTTTATGATTCAGAACGTGGAATTACAACTCTTGATGAGATAAAAGAACGAAAAGAATTGGATAAATATCCTGGTTATCATCAATTCATGAAAGGGAGACACGGGTCTGAAAGAGTTCCAAAACCAGATTTTAGGAACCTCATAGCTGAACTTGGAGATAGACTTCCGTGTATATACTTTGTTTTTTCAAGAGCAAAAACAATGGATTACGCTTCAACTCTTGCAAACAAAAAACAATTTTTGAGCATTGAAGAGCAAAAAAAAACCATTGTCATAATAAGCCGAGAATTCAACAACTTAAACAAAGAGTTGCTGTCTTTAAAATCAACACAAAAGCTGAGGGAATGTCTTCCGAAAGGAATTGCTTTTCACAATGCAGGAATACTTCCAGAACTAAAGCATATTGTTGAAAAACTTTTTTCAGAAGGATTAATTAAAGTTTTGTTTGCAACTGAGACATTCGCCGTTGGAATAAACATGCCTGCAAAAACAGTTTGTTTTGACAGTCTAAGAAAATACACTGACACAGGATTTAGATATTTAACGTCCAAGGAATACTTTCAAATTTCAGGACGTGCAGGAAGAAGAGGAATTGATAAACAAGGTTTGTCTGTTGCAATGATTTATCGTCCAAGCGCTGATATTGACAGAATAAAAGAGTTCACAACGGAAGATAAATTGCCTTTAAAATCACAATTCAAATTGACATACAACACTATTTTGAATCTTATCAATCAACATAAGCCGGAAGAAAATACAAAAATATTAACTATGAATTTCTTGACGTATCAAAAACTTAAGGGTACAAAATCAAATAGGGTATTAGGGTCGATAAAAGCCAGATTTACAAAAGCGACGAATTTATTGACGCAACTAGGTTATATCAAGAATGATAAATTAACTCAGCTTGGTTTGTTTACAACAAAGATATTTGGCAATGAACTGGAAGTGTCGCAGATATTTAATGGAGAAATAGAACTTGATGAGTATTCAATACTATTGTTACTAGCATCATTAGAGTATGAGGGTAAAAGAGAAACTAGATTCTATAAAACTTATGAAAATAGTGATTCAAGAAAATTATTCAATCAAATACAAAACAATCCGGTTCTTAGAAAGGGTGCGTGGTCACAAAACATCAATAAAATGACTGCAATTATTTACCCGTTATATCATCAAAAAAAATTCTTTGAAGTTCTTAAAAATTCAAATCTTCTCGAAGGGGACTTGATAAGAATTTTGATGAGAATAATGGATAAACTTGAACAAATAGGCAAAGCATCGAATAATGAAAAGCAAATAATGATGATAATTAATTGTAAAGAACTGATTAAAGATTCGCTTGAAGGAATACATTTATTCTAAACAAGCATTATGATGAAAAAATAATGAGCAAAACAAGAAATAAATGGAATAATTTAAAAAGGGGACTCCTAATATATTAATAGGTGAATATAATATGGTGGAATATAACATAATTAAATATTGCAGAATATGCAAAAAAAGATTTATTGTGAATAGGGGCGAATCAAAAATTGTTTTCTGTCCTAATTGTCAAATAAAAGTTGATACTGAAAGAAATAAGGAGGAGGTGAAAGAATGAAAGGCAAAGTGAAATTTTTTAATGGAATGAAAGGATTTGGATTCATTGCAGGCGAAGATGGAAAAGAAGTTTTTGTACATCACTCAGCACTAGAAGATGGCATAATTTTAAAAGAAGACGATGCAGTTACCTTTGATGTAGAGAACGGAGACCGAGGTCCAAAAGCAGTTAACGTGAAAAAAAAGTAGTTGTTTCCAAGCATCATTCCTATTCACCCAGAGACCAACATGTGCTCTCTGAAATAATTCATACCTCTCGAGTATTTATTTATTTTATTTAATGTTTTTTTATAATTAGTTCTCATTTTGATTATATCCCTTTTTGTAAGACCTGAAGTTGTTTCATAACATATTTTTGGTTCAAGAACAGTTCTTTCTTCTTCAACAATGTTTTTTATTCCAAATTCTTCTGGTTTAGCGTATATTTTCGTATTATTTTGTAATCCGAAAATGCTCGTGGAGACTAAGTCAATGTTGATAGAATTTTCTTTCAAAAAATTTATGGTGTCTAGAAATTCTTCTTTTGTTTCTGTTGGAAATCCAAACATAATATATGTTACGTTTTTTATTTTGTTATTGTGTGAATTTTCAAGTACTGTTTTTATATCCACTACGTTTGTTCCTTTTCTCATCAAGTTTAGAATTCTTTGATTTCCTGATTCAACTCCCCAAATAATCATTTCCAATCCTGCTTTTTTTAGTTTGTTTAAGACTTTGGTTGTATATTCTTTTGTTGGTTTTAATTGGCAAGTCCATTTTATCTTTAGGTTTTTAACTGTTTTTGCAAATTTTAGTAATCTGTTTGTAGATATCATGTCATCTATTAGGAAAAAATATTTTTGTTTTGATGATTTAATATCATTCTTTATGTGTTCGAAAGGATATTCAGTGTATTTTATGTTTTTGTGGTGTGTGCAGAAAACGCATTTTTTATAATAACAGCTATTTGATGTTTTTATTGGTATGACTGGTTTTGGTGTGAAGTATTCGTTTAGCTTGTGAACGGAAAAGTTGGTTGTGTAATTAAAGTTGAGTTTTGTTTTGTCAATTTTGTTCTCAGAAATGAATGTTAACAATTCAATTTCACTATTTAAGGTCTTATCTGCAACTAAACTCAGCTTCTCATTAACTGCAGGACCGCCAATAATAGTTATTACCTTGCCTTTCAGGGCTTTAAGTATTGAAAGAGTATAAAACGCTTGACTTGAATAAACAATGCTAAATGCGACTATATTGGGTTTCTTTTCAATTATTTGTTTAATTAATTCATCAAATAATTCTGGTTTATAATCATTTACGACTAATTTATTGTTTTGAGAGTAAACCTTAGAACTTTCTTTGAAATAATCATTAACTGTTTTGTTGTAATTAACCCATTTTTCTTTGTTTTGAAAATATCTTTGGTAACTAGGAAATTTTAGTTTATGAAACTCTAAGTTCAAATCTAAAACATCGACTTTGCCTGAATAATTCGCTTTTAGAAATGAGCACATGCTAGTTAAAGAAAAAGGCGGGCTTGCCGGTGTACAAAACGGCGAATAGACAAGTAAAATTGTTTTCATTTTCTAATTCAAACACATAAATAATAGTTTTATGAAATATCCTTAACATTTAGTTCAAAATCTCGTTCAATACTTTCAAACCTGAATACATCTTCTGGACATACAAAAGTAATTGCGTGGCCTTTCTTGTCAGTTCTTCCTGTTCTTCCAATTCTGTGAACATAAAACTCGGCTCGTGTGGGAACATCATAATTGATTACTAAGTCAACACTTTCAATGTGTAATCCTCTGGCTGCGACATCTGTGGCGACTAAAATATTGATTCTGCTGCTTTTAAACAAATCAAGATGTCTTAATCTTTCATTCTGGGTTAGATTACCACTAATGGCTTTAACCTTGAATTTATTATCAACAAGGAATTTAGCGATTCCATCGCATTTAATCTTAGTGTTGCAGAAAATCATTGCTCTCTGAAACCTTTTCTCGGAAAGTAATTTGAGAAGAGCATCGTTCTTGTCTAAAATGTCGCAGAACATTTTTTCTTGAATTATGCTTTTAGGAATTAAGGAACCAATAGTTAAAAATTCATAATCAACAATGACATTTTCCATGAAATTTCTGACTTTCTCAGTAATTGCGGCAGAAGAAAGAATTAATTGGGCGTCGTTACTAGCTCTTCTTTTCACGTAAACACATTCGTTAAAGAAACCATCATCAAACATTTGATCGCTTTCATCAAAAACAATGAGTTTGACATCTCCAACTTTTATTTGTTTATTGTTAATGTGTTGAATCAATCGTCCGGGAGTTCCAACCATTACGTGATTTCTTTTATTGGTGGTTCTATAGTCATCTGAAATTTCACGACCGCCATAGAGCATACCAACATTTAGATTTAGAGGTTCGCAAACTCTTCGAATCTCTTTGCCAACCTGAATGCAGAGCTCTCTTGTAGGAACAAGAACAACCATCTGTAATCCAAGTTTTTTATTTATCTTATCTAAAAAACCAAGTGTGAAAGCCAGTGTTTTGCCACTGCCGGTTCTGGATGTAAAGACGATGTTTTTGCCTTGCATAATTAATGGAATAACCTTTTCTTGAACCTCAAAAGCCTCTTTAAGCTTTAAACTATCTAGAACAGTTATTATTTCTTTTTTTAAATTAAGTTCTGAAAAAGATTTCATAATAAGCATGATAAAGGGTTGTTTTAAATGTGTTGCGATGAAATAAATCTGTTTTTCTAATAAAAGCAACAAACTTATAAAGACCACTGCATCATATATGTTAGAAGAGGTTGGTTAGAGTTGTATAATACAATAAGTTTTGAAGGAAATAAGCCTTTAATTATAGGTGTTATCCCGCAATATCCGGAGCATACAAAACAAAATATTTATGGGAATGTTCGGATGCCACCAGTAGGAATAATATCTGTTCTTACACAAATAGCAAAAGATTCTAAATTTGATGTTTATGCAATAGATGAAAACAATTACAAAGGGCCGGTTATTGAAAAAATGCCTGATCATCTTGCCTTGCAAAAAATAAGACCTGCAAAAATAGCGATGTTTTATGGTGGTATGAGTAACTCAATCGTCAGAATGTTTACAGTTGCTAAACAATACCAGTTAATGGGCATTCCGACTATCGCCGGTGGAAGTCATGTAGATGCTTTGCCAAGAGAAGCATTGAATTCAGGAATTGATATAGTTGTCCATGGTGAAGGTGAAGAAACTGCCAGAGAACTTGTCAAGACTATTTTGAAAAATAACGAATCAACGGTTAACTATAAGACAGACCTTGAGAATATTGTGGGAATTAGCTTTTTAAATGAACAAAACGAGTACATATTTACCGGTAATAGAACCCCTATTTCTGATTTAGACACTCTTGAAAGTCCTGACTTAAATATTATTAAATTTATGGAAAAAGATCTTTCCAGCACACCAATAAACAGAGGTAGAGGTTGTAATTATTCTTGTGAATTCTGCGTTGTAAATAAGCAGTACGGAAAATACAAGGCAGTATCTGTTAAGAAAACATTTGATTATTTGAAGCAACAAATAGAGTCAGAGCATAAGAATTTCTTTTTTACTGATGATAATTTCGCCCAGAACATCCCTGAAACAATAGAACTTTGCAAGATGATAGGTGATTACAGACATAAATTCAAAAAACGCATCAACATAATGGCACAGGTAAGAAGTGAAGTTGCTGAAAATGATGAACTGTTGGATGCGATGAAATATGCAGGTGTTGCTTCACTTGCTATAGGTTATGAAAGTCCTATAAACGAAGAATTAAAATCCATGAGAAAGGGCGTAACCGCTGAACAATTAATGGCTCGTTCAAAAAAACTTTCTAAAAGCTTTTACTTGCATGGAATGTTCATATTTGGTTATCCTGAGTTTCAAGGATCAAAATATAAGTCATTATTGAGCTTAAAACAAAAAGCAAAAGTATACACGACATTTTTCAGAAAAGCAAAGATAGACTCCGTGCAGGTTTTTAAGGCAGTTCCTCTCCCGGGCTCAGAGCTGCGTAGAAAACTTAAATCTGAAAACAGAATTCCTTCTCAGACAGACATAGGCTGGGATAAATATGACGGTTTGTTCTTGTGTTATGTGCCTGAAAAAGGGATTAATCAGAGTGATCTTCAAAACACACCTATAAATCTGATGAAAAAAAAGTATTTAGGGGGATTTTTCGACAGAACATTTAATTATGCTAATTGGGCTGATTGGGCTTTCAATTTTACTATTGGGTTTCCATTTAACTTTAGCAAATCGTATGTTAAAAATTTTTTCAATAATTTTAAAGAGAAGAACACACACATCAAAAAAGTATTTCCGAAAAAAAATATTTTTTACGGATCACTGATAAATGCTTGGCAGGATATAAAGAAAAGAACTCGCAGGCTTGCAATAAAAACATATGCGGGAAATATATTCAAAAGATGGCAGAAGTTATACAAAAAGAGCGATTATATTAACGTTTTAAAGAACATGTCATTAGAAGCAAGAGTTAACTTAAAAAATGCGGCGAATTCTTTAAAGAACAAGCGAAAGAATAGCTCAGATTAGTTAATCGTCATCTAAGATTGTCTTTTTGTTTAGCAAATTTTTGTAATTCTTCAACAGCCTTGACTATGGAATTATTTTTTATTGTATAAGCATATTTTATGTTTTTATTTGCGTGATTGTATAGGTCATCGTAATAGTTCACAAGTAAGTGTTCAGCAACTGGTTCGTAATCTTTTTTATCAACTAATTGGTGTAATCTTTCAACAGCTTTGTTGCTTAATTGAATTTTTAATTTTAAAATTATTTCTTTTATTTGTTTATCTTCATCATGTGTAAAGTAATCTCTGACAATTCTTTTGACACGTTGTTTGATTGGTGTTTGAATTTCAACTATGCTTGACTTTTTCATTACTTCGAATAAGTTGTTCGGAATGTATATATCCCCAATTTTTTTTGCTTCACCTTCAATAAACACTACTTTTTCATTTTTTAGTTTTTGAAGCACCTCCCAAAGTTTGCTTTCAAACATTTTTTGGGTGCATGGATTTAATCCAATAGCACCAAATAAAGAGCTTCGATGTCCTGCTAAATCTTCTAAATCAATTGACGGGGTAATTGCTTTTATAAGATCAGTTTTACCACAACCTGCAAGTCCCTGTAAGACAATGAGCTTGAAAGGTGGTTTGTAAGTTTGCAGTCCTTCTCTGACAAGAGCCCTATAGGCTTTGTGCCCGCCGATTAGTTGGTATACATCATAACCTAAACCATCGATTAGCTTGGTTATCGTTTCAGAACGTAAACCACCCCTCCAACAATAAACAATAATGGGGTTTTTCGGGTTAAGTTTTTTGTACTCTTCAATAAAATTTGCAACTTTACTTTCATATATTTTTAGTCCTTCTTCAAAAGCTTTATCTTGGTTTTGCTTGTATAATGTTCCAATAATTCTTCTTTCTTCATCAGAAAATATAGGGTAATTAATAGAACCTGGAATATTATCTTTTGAAAATTCTTTAGGGGTTCTGGTATCAATGAAAAATGCGTCTTTTAGATTCAGTGCTTTCTCGGCAGAGATTGTTTTTACCATGAATTGAAAGAAAAACTTAGAGTTTATTAATGTTGGGTAGATGAATAAAATTATAAATACAGGCTTTTAAACAACTTTATAATGAATAAATGTATTAGCTCAGGTGTTTGTTGCGAGTTATTTCTAATAAATCTTAATGAAGATGAATATAAATCTGGCAAATATAAAACTGAATTTGAAGAATTTGGAATTGTTAAAAATTTTATAGAAGCAGAGTTAACAGGCATGAATCTTTTAAAGCAAAAAAATGCTGGTGGTTGTATTTATCTTAAGGATAAAAAATGCACTATTCATAATACCAGACCTAAAGTTTGCAGAAAATTCTTTTGCACTTCAGATAAAGAAGAATTTAAAGAAATGATAATCAAGATAAACAGAGTTAAAGAAGAAAGAAAGATAGAAATTATTCACGAAGATTAGTATAATCTTTCATTGGCTAGCATGTATAAAATTTTTATCACAGTAAAAGAGTTTTCACATTTCTTCAAGTCTTTTAATCCTTTCATCAATTGGTGGATGAGTTGAAAACAAACTGCTTTTATTGTTTTTCTTCATTCTAAAAGGTGTGCTGATAAAAAGATGGGCTGTTGCTTTATTTGCATTATCAACCAACGGGTCAGGATCCTTTGCAATTTTTCTAAGGGCACTTGCAAGTCCTGCAGGATATCTTGTAAGTATGGCGCCGCTTGCATCAGCCATGTACTCTCTTTTTCGACTGATTGAAAGCTTGATTAACTCTGAAATAAATGGTGCAAGAATTGCCAAGGCCAGCCCAATTAAGATTAAAATGATTGTTCCTTTGTTGTTTTCTCTTTTGCTGCTTCCTTTTCCACCCCAAAGAAAACTTCTTAGTAAAAACTGGCTTAAAAGAAGAATTACTCCAACAAGAACTGCCGCAAGCATCATCACCCTGATATCATTATTTTTTATATGACTCATTTCATGAGCAATCACTCCCTCAAGCTCTTGCCGGTTCATTTTCTCTAAAAGACCAGTTGTGACTGCAATTGATGCAGACTCGGGTTTTTTTCCGGTTGCAAAAGCATTAAGAGCACTATCATTTATTACATAACATTTGGGTGTTGGAAGACCTGCTGCAACTGCTAATCCTTCAACTGTGTGGTAAAGGTAAGGATACTCTCGTTTCGTTACAGGCTTAGCACCACTTATACTCATAATCATCTTATCACCAGTAGAAAAAACAACAAGAGTGTAAATTATGCCAACTAAAGTAGTTATAATCAAACCTAAAAAAACATCTCCAATATATACGCCTACTGCGAGACCAAATAGAGATATGAGTAAGAAAAATAAAAATATGAGGAACCATGTTTGCACATTGTTCCTTCTTATCTCGTTAAAAGTTATTCGCATCAGAATTTCACTTCAACGTTCTTTCTTTCTTCTGCTGTTGCTTCAAAGGATTTTTCTTCTTTAAAGCCAAGACTTCCTGCAATTACATTGTTTGGGAAAAACTGAATTTTGGTGTTAAAAACCATTACAATATCGTTGTAATGCTGTCTTGAATAAGCAATTTTATTTTCTGTTCCAGTAATTTCTTCCTGAAGCTGTAAGAAGTTCTGATTTGCTTTTAAATCAGGATAATTCTCTGAAACTGCAAATAAACTCTTAAGAGTGTCGCTTAACATATTGCTTGCTTTTGCTTTTCCTTCAGGAGTTGTTGCTTTCATAACAGCAGCTCTTGCCTTAGTAATATTCTCAAGAGTCTCCCTCTCGTGTGTCATGTAACCCTTAACAGTGTTTACAAGGTTAGGTATAAGATCATTTCTTCTCTTAAGTTGAACATCAATTTGTGCAAAAGAATTCTTAACCTGATTCTTAAGCCTGATAAGACTATTGTACAGCCCAACAATTAAAAGAGCAATAACTCCAACCACTATTAACACAATTACCCATGTTGCTAAAACCATTTTTTATATTCACCTCAAAAATTTATTGTTTTGTTAAACATCAGTGATATTTAAAGTTTGTGAAGAAAATGTCCTGGGAATTAAAGATAAGAACTTTGAATTAGTCTACACATAAACAGAAATTTCAGAATCAACAAATATAACAATGATTACTAATTAGTAGTAAAAAAACGAAAAGTTTAAATACTATGTGTGTTAATTAGGTATACATGATAAAACTGTTCACAGGAAGTAAATGCTTAAATGACTGTATTATTTGTACTATCGAAGGTTCCCCAGAATTAAAAATCTACAATATTGGACAAAATGAAACTGAAAAAAAGGCAATAGAAAACATAGTGAACAGTAATTCGGAGAAAGAAATTCAACTTTTAGGCGGAGACCCGCTTTTAAACGAATCAATCTTAGAAGTTATAACAAATATGGACGATGTGTGCAGAATGACAGTGATAAACCCAATATCATTTTTAGTTATGGAGCTTAAAAAAAGAGGAAGACAAATAACAGAAAGTGACTGTAAACAATTAACAACGAGATTGAAAACAAAAGAACTAAGCAAGGAAACAATGAATATAGTTAATTATTTATCACAATTCGAATTCATAGGACTCAGCAGGGGAAATCTTCAAGCACCAAATCCTATAGTGATGAACTACGCAAAGAGATTCTTTTCAAAAAGAATAAAACCGCACTTATCAAAAACAAACACAGAAGATATGTCTTTAAACGGCAAATTAGTAAATGGAGATTTTGAAAGTATTTCACGATTAAGCTGCACAGGAAAAGCAAAAAAAACATTGAAAGCAGGAAAATTAAAGTCAGATAAGCTAAAATCAGGATTAAGACCTACAGTCAGAGAATCACATACTTCCTATTCAAACTGTTTCAAAAAAGAAAAAACTCTCTTCTTTAAAAAAGAAGCTGGAGAAGTAAATTTATACTATGCACTATGTTGCTCATGTGGAGTTTCAGGATATACAAGTATTAAAAGCAGATTAACAGTAAATGATTTGGCAGAACTCAAACCAATCAAAATTTACAATATCATGAATGAAGAACTTGATAGCATAGATAAAAAAGTAATTACAAACATGCTAAACACATACAGCCCAGAAGATAGAAATGGTCCTTTTAAAACAAACGGAAAATATGTAACTAACTCAAAAGAAATAAACGCGAATATAGGTGAAAAAACAACCCCTAAAGAATGGTCATTAAGAACATTCAGCGAATTCTTTTCAGATTACCTGTCAGAAGCAGAAAGGTATATTAAACAAAAGACAGGAAAACGAGTATCGGTTGCAAAAAACACATACACAATATCAGATGAGCCAATAAGATGCGAAGCATGTTATGCCGTTGCAGAATTATTAAAAGAAGCAAAAATTAGTCCAACAGAATGGCAAGAGCACCTTGAAGACAAATTTGGAATAAAAAAAGAGCAACCTAAAGAAGTGAAAACTAGTCCAACAGAATGGCAAGAGCAACCTAAATATAGATACGGTGTGATGGATGAAATGCCAGATTTCTAAATTTCACCCTTTATTTTTAATAGTTTTAATTAATTATCCGGATTATTCTTAAAAAGAACAGATGAATAAATAACAATTCTTAAAGAATCATATATGAAAAAAACATACAAAACTTTTTAATGTGTTGATAAACTATCATGTATTATGTTGAAAGAGTTATCATTGGCGACACTCATGTTTTTGTCTTGCTGTAGTTCAAAAACAGATGAGAATTACAGCTCTAAACTCAAATTTATTCCCTTTGGAAATGTAATCTCTGAAAAGATAGATCTTGATAAAAAAATTGATAGGCTAATAATTGCAATTAAAGATTGGGAGATTGCTAAAAAAAACAAAATTATTAGCCAATACTCGAGAAAAAATGATTATCAAATCGTATCTGAACTAAGTGTTAGTAATCAAGATTCTATCTTTAAAACACCTGATTACGAAAAATATGCGCTGTTAATCGACCAATTATTATTTACAGGAACAGATATCAGACCATACATCCTTGATTATAGGTTTGAAGTTTATAATGAAACAATAAACTCGTTCAAAATGATGGGTGAGAATCGCTTAAACGGATACACAAGTCTTTCAGGGCAAGCAAGAGAAGAGAAATTTGCAGAATCATATGAAATATATAAAAATGAAAAACATCTAAATGGGAAAATCAAGCACATGGAGAAATTCATTCATGATTACAAGGATGATTTATTGGCGGCTGAAAAAAGATTTGAAGTTGATAAAGAGTTGATTGTTGGAATAATAGCTATTGAATCGAATTATGGATTATACACAGGCAATAAAATAGCATTCAACGCTTTAGTAAGTACATATCTAACAGGTATTGAAAAATATCAAAATTTTGCGTTAAGAGAACTTCCTGAACTGATTAGAATTTCTGAAGAAAAAAAAATTCCCTTGTTTGAAATAAAATCCAACTTTGCAGGAGCTATAGGACCAATGCAGGCAATCCCTTCGTCCATTAACAGAACATTTATTGGAGAAGACCTTTATAACATGACTAACAACATATTATCGATTGGCAATTATATGAATATTGAATTAAAAAGAACTAAACATGATAAAACAACAGCACTTCTGGGTTATAATTATAGTAATCTGTACGCAAATGCAGTATTAGAGTTAGAATCTCATGCTAAAACAATATTTTCTGAAATAGAAAAATAAATAAATAAACAAATAATATTTAAGCTGATGAAACAACTTAAAATTCATAATAGTTATCCTTTTTGGATAGTTCTAATCTATAACATTCTAATGCTTGCTTTATATATTGCAGGAGCATACATCATGTTCAAGTTGTATTTAATTATGGGTGTGTTATATGTTATTTTTCTCATCATTATGGAACTACAAGTCTATAGGGAAGGGTGCAGGTATTGTTGTTATTATGGAAAAAAATGCGGTTGTGGAAAAGGAGTTATAGCACCGCTTTTCTTTAAAAAGGGAACCCCTGAAAAGTTTTGTGAAAGAGAATTAGGGTTTAAAGACTTCATCCCTCAAATGCTAGTAGGGCTAATTCCATTCGTCGTAGGAACAGCATTACTCATATCCAGAGGATTTAACCTACTTATATTGATGGCAGTGATTTACCCAATATTATCTTGGTTTGTCATAAACCCCCTTCTTTACGGAAAACTCGTATGCAACCACTGCAAACAAGGGAAAAAATGCTGCCCTGCAATGGACTTTTTCAATAAGAAAAAGAAATAAAAACATTAATAATTTAAACTTGAAGACTTGCTCTGAGCGGTAAAGTAAATGAGCTGCCCCGAGCGAACGAAAGAATATTAATTTTGAATTAATTCTTCTGTTTTATTAATAAAATCTAACACTTGATTTTCATAATCTTGTATTGTTTCTTGATTAAACCTGCTTTGTGTTAAATAACTCGCATTATGCCTGTCTCCTTTAAGATTGGTGTAGAGTTCTGCATCTTCTTTATTTATAGATAGTTCTTTTAATAATTCCGCTTCAGCTCTGCTTATTGAGTATTCTTTAATTAGTATTAGGATTGTTGCATAATGGTTTTTTGAAGTATATCTCTTATTTGTTATTAATGCTAATGCACAATGATACAAAGAATAATACAATGCTACAATAAGCCAATCATTAAATTTTTGATGTTGCTTATTTAGTTTAAAAAATTCTAAGTTGTGTTTTGCTTTTTTTATATGAGAAATCACTAACTCTTCATTCTTACTTATCTTTTTTATTTGATTTTTAGTTATGAAAAAATTTAATTCTTTTTCTAAATATTTCTTATCTTCGAATAATTTGTTAATATTCATCAGAGATTACTTCGTAAAAATTTTGCTCTTTATAGATTGGAAATCCTGTTTTTCTTGCTTGTATTATTAAATCATCTTCATTCTTCAAGAATTGTTCTGTTGTTGCTTGAAATATTGAAATTGAATATTTTGAAGTTAATTCTGCATCTTTTTTATTATTGCTTAAGTTAATTTTTCTATTCGTAACTATTAGCAAGTCTATATCACTACCTTTTTGTTCTTCCCCTCTTGATGCAGAACCAAAAAGAACTACTGTATAGCTGTCTTGTGGAATTTTTTTTAGGAAATTCCTTAAAGGATTTTTTACTCCAAGATTTAAATTATTAAACTGTTTTATTGCAATTTCCGAGAATTTCAGAGCAAATATTTTTTTATCTGCGATTATGTAAAATGTATTTGATTTGGTTTTTTCCTGTTTTAAAATATTAGAACTTGTTAGTTTATCGAGTGTGTTTTGCAAAGAGCTGTGGGAAAGCTTAGTATGTTCCTTTAATTGATTATAGTATAATTTAGCTTCTTTTAGTTCAAAAAATGCTTGATAAATCTTTTCTTCAGCTTTCATTTTATATTAGATTTATTCTGTTATTTATATATTTTACCAAAATCTGGTAGAATCTTACCAAAATTTGGTATGTGCTATTATTGGAACAAGATTAAAAACTTAATTTTACAAAAAGACACATCACAAGAAAATAAGTTTTTCTATGCAATAGTTAGTTACCAAAAAAAGAGATGCCCTGAGCGAAGAATTGAGTTAAAAAAATTATTTTTGACAAAAGAAATCTTTATAAAAGATTATTCATTGAGTTTTTTAATAGTTAAAAAAAGCCGGGAGGTATTTTATTTTGAAAATTTATTATGCAAGTCAATCTTTTTATCCGCATATTGGCGGAGTATCAACGTATCTCCTGAACCTTTGCAAGCAGATGGTTAACATAGGAAATGAAGTTGTTGAAGTTCATTTAAGACCTTCAGGAGAAGTAAATTCTGAGGAGATAAAAGGTATCAAGGTACTGAGAGTGCCAAGAGATCCTATCGATCCAAATATTATGGAACAATATAGCAAATTCAAAGAGGCTGTTTATTCTGAATGTCATTATAGTACTAAAAAAGGATTTTCAAAACCTTATGACCAGATGGAAGGATTTCTTGAATTCAATAAAGTAAATGAATATTTTGGAGAAGGAATAAGTAATTTGCTTGAACAAAATCATGCAGACATAGTTCATATTCATGACTTTCAACTATTATTTGCTTACAAGTTTGTCCCAAGAGGAACCCCTCTTATTTTAACATGGCACATTCCATTCCACGAAGGAATGTCAAAATACTTATCAAATTTTTTAATAAAACATCTAAATGAATATGATAAAGTTGTTTTTTCATCTAAAGAGTATTCTAAAGCAGCAGTTAAAGCAGGTCTAATAAAAGACAAAGTTGAGATAATATATCCAATTGCTAATACCGAACTATTCAAAAAAATGAATGTTAATAAAGATGCAGTTAGAAATAAATATAATATTCCAGCTGATGCGAAAGTAATTATGTGTGTTCAAAGAGTTGATCCAAAATCAGGTCATGAACAACTTGTCAAAGCATTACCTAAAGTTCTAAAAAAAGTTTCTAATGCGGTTTTGGTATTTGTTGGTGCAGAATCACTTAGTAATAAACTTTCAAATAGTAGGGCAAAACTCTTTAACAAAGTTACTGAGATGATAAAAGATCTTGGAATAGAAAAGAATGTTATTTTCGCAGGAAATATAGATTATAATATTTTACCAGAATTATATAATTCAGTTGATTTGGTTGCTTTGACTTCTAAGAATGAAGGGTTTGGTCTTGCTGTAACTGAAGGAATGGCTTGCGGAAATCCTATTATAGGAACTAAAGTAGGCGGAATACCTATTCAAGTAAAAGATGGCAAAAATGGATTTCTTCTTGAACCAGGAGATTATATTGGAACTGCAAAAGCCATAATTAAAATTCTAACAGATGATAATTTAAGAGAAAAAATGGGGGAGAAATCATTAGAGATTGTTGATGAAAACTTTAAAATGGAAGTTGGTGTTGAAAATCACGTAAGACTCTATACTAAAGTTCGCCAGATGAAAGATGAGTTTAATAAATTAGAATACTTGGTTCCTTCAGATATCAAAGCCATCATAATGGATTTTGACAGAACTATAACTGATAAACCTCCAAAAAAAGAATTTGACGCTAACGATATTGATAAAGATTTAATGAAAGAAATGAAAAAAATTGATATTGATATGATTCTCTCAACTGGTAGAAGAATACAGTATGTAAGAAAATTATGCAAAAGATTCAAGGTTTGGAGATGTGCAGTTGCAGAAAATGGCGCAGTAATATATTTTCCAAAAACAAGAAAAACTATAACTTTCAATACCTTTTACATGACTAAAGCAAAGAGGTTTATTTGTGAAATGAATCTTCCAGAAACCACTATTGGAAAAGTAATTGCAAGCATAAAATCCGAACATGAAGACAAAGTTAGAGAAAAGCTTGGAAAATATGCTGATAATGTTGACTTTATAAGAAATACTGATGAAATCATGGTTGTTCCACAGGGAGTTGACAAAGGTGTGGGTATAAGGCTTGCAACAAGGTATATGAATATTGATTTAAACAATACAATTGTAGTTGGGGATGGAGAGAATGATGTTGAACTTTTCCTCAATCCAGGATTTAAAATAGCTCTTAAGAATTCACATGAAAAACTTAAAGAACTTGCAAATCAAGTCATGGATAAACCTTCAATATCAGGATTTAAACAAATTCTTAAAACAATTAAAAAAAACTAAAATTTAACAATGTTAGATTATGGAATTATCGGAAATTGTAAGACTTGTGCGTTAGTAAAAAAAGACACAAGCATTGATTGGTTTTGTTTTCCTAAGTTTAATAGTCCAAGTGTTTTTGCAAAAATTTTAGATACAGATATAGGTGGGAGTTTTAAGATTATTCCTGTTGGAAAATATAAAGTTGAACAAGAATACATAGAAAATACTGCAATTTTACAAACAAAATTTTTAAATACAAAAAATGAATTCGTAGTTTATGACTTCTTTCCAAGATATAGAAAAATAATCAAAGGAAAAAAAGAAAGTCTCTTTAAGCAAAATAGAATAATACGTATAGTAAAACCAATAAGGGGAAAACCAAGAATTAGAGTTCTTTATGATCCTAAATTAAATTATGCTTATGGTAAAAATTCCTTTGAACAAGTAGATAATAACCTTATAGCAAACAACTCAAATAATTACATTAGTCTTATCTCAAATGTTGATTTTGATATTATTCAAAAAAAGAAGATTGTTGAACTTGATTTCACAAAATATTTTATTATCGGTGACCCTGATGAAACAAAGGATTTTAACGCTAAAAAATGCATGAGACTTTTGTCTCACACTAAGAAATATTGGAATAGTTGGGTCTCAACACTAACGCTTCCACAAAGAAATTCTCAGAGGATTATTCGCTCAGCAATAACACTAAAACTTCTTACATATTCAGAAACAGGTGCAATTCTTGCTGCAGCAACTACATCGATTCCTGAAGAATTAGGTTCTAATAGAACTTTTGATTATAGGTTCTGTTGGATAAGAGATGCTTCTTTTACTGTTGATGCACTAAAAAAAATCGGAAGAGAATATGAAGCTAAAAGACTCATGGAATTTATTATAGAGGCAACTTCCAAATCAGAAAAAAGAATGCAAATCATGTATGGTATTGATGGTGAAAGCAAACTAACTGAAAAGGAAGTTAAACATCTTAAAGGTTATCAGAATTCAAGACCAGTAAGAATTGGTAATGCAGCATACAATCAAAAACAAAATGATATTTATGGGAGCATAATAGATATTTTTTATCTTTATTTTGTATATTATGAATATGAAAAGAAAATGCCTTTGAAATATTGGCAATTTGTTAAATACCTTGTTCATGAGATTGAAAACAACTGGAATAAAGAAGATTATGGAATCTGGGAATTTAGAGGAAATAAAAAACACTTCTTTTATTCTAAATTACTCTGCTATGTTGGAATGGACAGAGCACAAAAAATTGCAAAACACCTTGGAAAAGAAAAACTCATGACAAAATGGAGTAAATTAAAAGATAAAATCAAAGAAGATATTCTAGAAAATGGTTGGAGCAAAAAGAAAGAATCATTTACAATGTTTTATGGCTCAGATGATTTGGATGCAGCAAATCTAATGGTGTCATATCATGAATTTATGGATCATAAAGATGTGCGAATGAAAAAAACAATCCTAAAAATAAAAAAAGAATTAGCTGATGGATTCAAAGTAAAAAGATACAAATTAGTCGATGATTTTGGAGAATCTAAAAGCTATTTTACAATATGTTGTTTTTGGCTACTTGATGCACTTTATAATATTGGAAGGCAAAAACAAGCAAGATCAATTTATCAAAAGTTAATAAAATATTCAAATCATCTGGGGCTCTACTCTGAAGACTTAAGCAAGAATAATTCTCTAATTGGAAATTTCCCACAAGCATACACACATATTGCTATGATAAACTCATCAATACTTCTAAGTGAATGGTCGCAGAAAAGAATAAAACTGCAATTAGAAGGGAAAAGAAAAAGAGTTAGATAGAACAAAACTTACTTTAAAGGGGAAAAATAAGAGTGTCCCGAACGAAACTATTAGATTAGTTTACCATTTAGGGCGTAATGTTCTTATAAAAAAAACATTCTCAAAATTACCATTTTGAATATTTTTTACAAAAAGATATTCCAATAGTTATCTTTCATTTCAAAACTTGTAAACTCAATTAAATCTTCATAATACTCTTTTTTAGTTTTGTCCAAGCCGCATTCGTCTGCTTTGTTTAGTTTGTTTAAGTATTCTGTTCGATTCTTTTTTCTTATTATTATTGGAGGATAATTATTTTTTAGCAAAATGAAGTTCATCAACATCCTCCCAGTTCTACCATTTCCATCCATAAACGGATGTATTTTTTCAAATTTATGATGAAACATTGTTGCTAAAACTAGGGGGTGTAATTTATGCTCATTTTCTTTGTACCAATTAATTAATATATTCATATCTGCTTTAACATACTTTCCGGGCGTTGATTTAAAGTTCATTTTAAAAACTCTGACTTCTTCAGTTCTATATCCGGTCCTAATATCAATATTCTCAAGTAAAGAACTGTGAATCTTACAAATTAAGTCTTCATCTAATTTTTGATTTAAATTTTCGTAAATATTTAGAAATACTTTTTCAGTATTTTGTAAATCGTAAATTTCTCTTAAAGTCTTATTTTTTGGAGTTAAATTCTCCATTAAGAGATTTTGTGCTTGCTTTAAAGTTATAGTATTTCCTTCAATGGATGCGGTGTTAAAAGCGAACTCTATAACAAATTGTTTTAAGATCTCTTCTTGAGTTAAGTTATTCAGTTTTAGAAATTCTTTTTGCCAATGTAATTTACAAGCCTCAATATTGTATAAAGATTCTTTAGATAAAAATAAGTCGTTCTTAATTTTTAGAGATTTAACTTTTTCGAGATATCGATTTGTTTGAATAAAACTAGTGATTGTTTTGTAAGCTTTTCGTATTTCTTTCTGATAATTTGTTAATGAATCTAATTCTTGATTGATTCTTTCAAGATTATTTCCTAAATAAGCAATATCTTTTGTGATTGATTTGCCTTCTTTCTTAATTGAAGCTCTAAGATAATAATAATTCTTATTTCCTATGATTTTTTTATAAATATATACCATTTTTAACTAAATAAACAGAACTAATATATAAATCTTACCCTTTATTTTAATGGAATGAGTTTTAAAGGGTAACCTCTTTCAAAATATAAAAAAATAGATTTAAATAAAAAAATTATTTCAAGTAGATTTTAAGTCTTCTTGCCCTTCTTCCCGTTTAACTGTGCTCGTTCTAGAAAATTCTTCTCATCGAGCAATTCTTTAAAAGTTCAAAAAATCATATATGCCCCGAGCGTTAATGAAGCCATAAATTAACTTTTTTTGTAGTTTTTTTACAAAAATAGTTAATTTTATAAAGTTTAAGTGTTTATTAAATTCTATGCCCACAAAATATGATATCTTTGCAGAAGTAATTGAACATGCCCCTTGTAAAGCAAAGGACTTGAAATTTAAGACAAGAATATACAATCATCTAAAATCTTTGATTAGTGACAAATGGATTAAACTGGAAACTGATAATTATTTGCCAGTCAAATCTAATGAAACAACTGCCGCTTTTAATATCATTAAGTATTGTTTAAAAAATGGGCTTGATTACAATAAATTCTTCTCAAAAAATATTTTATTAGTAATTAAAGAGTTATTTTCAAATTCATATGATTTAAGACCTAATAAACTTAAAGGTAATAAGGAAAACGTTGAATTATTGCAATATTTAGAGCGAAACCAATTTCTGTTGGTTGCAAAGAAAAAACCTAGAAGAGGATTGATTCTAAAACACCAATTATTGCAGAATATCTTGGATTTACACAAAGACAAGTTCGAGATATCAACAAATAACTATTTGAATCTTAAAGAAGAAGTTATGTTGTTAGGCTTTAATGAGATAAATCCATTTGACAACCAAGTATTTTCTTTTTTATCAGGTTCAGCACAATTAGAAGGAAGCACAGTCACAGAAGGAGAAACAAAAGAGATCATCATGAACGACATCTACCCGGATAAGCCAAAAAAAGATGTTCAAATGGTCAAAAACTTAAATGAAGCAATGCATTATATTTTAGAAAATTTAGAAGAAGACATAACTGAAGAGCACATAAAAGAACTAAATAAATTAGTAATGTTTAGCATGCACAGAAACGCAGGAAAGTATAAAAAAAACTATAATAAAATACAAGGAAACCCAGACTTTAAAACAGCACACCCAAGCAAAGTACCTGAAATGATGAAAATATATTGTGAAGAATTAGAAGAAATAAAAAATAAAATTCAATGTATTGAAAAAACAGGTTATGTTCATAATGAACTACAACACATACACCCATTCTCAGATGGAAATAGTAGAACAACAAGAATGGTGCTAAATTGGATGTTGTTAAAACATAAAATACCCCTATTAGTCATTAAGATGGGTTGCTTTGATGAATATATGAGTTTAACGAAGTTATCAAAGAAAAGAGATGACAAGAAATTAGGCGAATTGTTTAACCACATATTAATACATGAAAACTTAATAAATTAACAATAATTATAATTTTTTTACAAAAAAAGTTAATTTATACAAAACATCAAAGAAAATAATCATTCAACAAAATTAAGAATTTTGAGAATAAATTTCTAAAGAAATTTATTTTTCTCGAGGAAAAAGCCCCCCAAGT
>JAHIUF010000064.1 GCA_018817005.1 Nanobdellota archaeon | reverse complement strand
TGAATATATGAGTTTAACGAAGTTATCAAAGAAAAGAGATGACAAGAAATTAGGCGAATTGTTTAACCACATATTAATACATGAAAACTTAATAAATTAACTTTTTTTATGATTTAATTACAAAAAAAGTTAATTTATACAAAACATCAAAGAAAATAATCATTCAACAAAATTAAGAATTTTGAGAATAAATTTCTAAAGAAATTTATTTTTCTCGAGGAAAAAGCCCCCCAAGTTGTTTAGTTTAAAGATATGCCCCGAGCGTGTTAGCGTTCAACTAGGTAAAAAGCCCCTAACTGCTTCCTAATTCCTGCATTTAAAAGGTAAAAAGACTTGTCGACTTATAAATTTTGTTCAAAATAAGCGTAAAGACTATTTTAATAAAATGAATAAATAGAAATTTCTCTGAATTATCTGTTTATTTGATTTTTAATAATTGAAAAATTTTCAATAAAATTGTAATTTTTAAGTCAAAGTTTATAAATAATGATTAATTTTTCATCAATAAGTGATTAAAATGGTTAAGACAAGTGTAATTATCGATTGTTTCACTGATGAAGCTTCAGGCTACGGCGCTCCACCTTTCTTAAGTACACATTCTCGTTATTTGTTCGGTTGTCTTAGATCTGAAGGTTATAAGGTCTTCTATCTGACTTTTGATGATTTACGTTATGCTGCTAAGAAAAAGATCTCTGCTGATGATCTGTCTTCAAAGAAAGAGCTTAGAAATACTACTAAGAATAGAGATAGGGTTAAAGAGATAATGATGAACTGTGATGAACTGAACATAGTTCTTGGTCGTTTTGTGAACTACAGCTATGTTTCATCAGTTCCACCTGATTTGGACGAATTATTAAGTCAGATATCTTTATTCAACATGTACAAAAGACTTTTTTATATCATGCCTTTTGAATTCATCGAATCTGATTTTCGGATCAAACTGAGAAAAAACTTTGATGAGGTGATTACAAGTCCAATAATCAATCATTTTTTCAATAAGGAGGATCATTTCACAGCCATAGATCAAATAAGTGTTTTCAGTGCTGAGATATTGGATCAACTTTTGAATCCAATAATTGTAGAGTTGGAGACGGTCATGGGTTGCAATCATAAACCTGGTTGTCGTTTCTGTGCAGAGAGTCTTATCAAAAGCAAGCCACAATATAGACCTGTTGATGAGATCGTAAAGGAAGTACAAGCTTTTTACAAACATGGAGGCTTATATTTTCGTTTGGGAAAACAACCTAATTTTTATAATTACATGGAATCAGATCCAAAAGCATACAAGGAGCTTTTTCAAAAGATTCACAAGGCAGCTCCAAAGCTTCGCTTACTTCATATTGATAATACTAGTCCTCAAGATATAGTTACAAACAAAGGCGTTGAAATAACAAAATTAATTGTAAAATATTGTTCTCCGGGAAATGTTGGATCATTTGGAGTAGAATCTTTTGATCCAGAAGTTCGTGAAGAAAATAATCTGAACTCAAATGTTAAAGATATTATGGATGCAATTCGAATAATGAACAAATATGGTTCTGGCAGAGGTCTTAATGGGTTGCCAAAGCTATTGCCTGGTCTGAATCTTATCTATGGGTTAAAAGGACAGAATAAAGATACTTGGAAGATCAACTTAGAAGCGTTAAAAAGTATTTATAAGGAAAATTTGTTGACAAGAAGGACTTTTGTCAGAAAACTTACTAGTATGAGCGGTCATCTGGAAGTCGTGCCGGATAAAGATATGGTTAATTTTGAACATTATAAAACTGCAGTCAACAAGATATATTCTCTTCCTATGATAAAAAGAGTAATTCCAGCAGGTACTATCCTGAAAGATGTAAGATCGGAGATTATCCAATATGATAAGACAATATTTCGTCATCTGGCCACGAATCCTATAAGGATAATAGTGAATAAAAAGATTTTGCCAAACACATTTGCAAACATAAAGATAACCTCTCATATAGATGGGTTTACTGTAAGAGGTGAGTTGGTATGACTGACCGCGATAAAATAATATTTGTTTACGCAACTCCTGCTTGTGGTATGAGTTGTGGTTTTTGTTATTCAAAAGTTCGTGTTAGTAAGTATAATCTATCAGAAGAAGAGATCGTTGATCTGGTTAGCAGGTCTAAAAAATATGCTTTTAATGCAATAGGATTGACTGGTGGTGATCCTTTTGGCAGAAAGGATATTGCTTCATTGGTTGAACATCTAAGTTCATTGTCTGTTAAAATCAGAATCGATTCAAATCTTTTGAGTTATGATTTGGTAAAAGTGAAACCGATAATCAAGAATCTAGACTTATTAGGAGTTCCTTTAGATGGACCAGATGCCAAAATACATGATTACAATCGTGATGCTAATGGTCATTTTCAGTTAATTTATGATAATTTATTAAATATTAGAACTAATTTTCCTGATCTGAAGATAAAGATACATACCGTGCTTACGAAAAGAAATATTGATAAAATATATGATATGCAGAGACTTATAGAGGAAATATTGCCAAATTCCTGGTCAATATACAAATTCTTTCCGGCAGGTGTCGGTTACGAGAACAAGAAATATTTTGAGATAAGTAATGAAGAATTCGCTACTTTCAAAAAAGATTTTCCTAACAAGATTGGGAGGACTATAATTGATATTCCTGAAGATGATGTTCATGATAAAAGCTTTTTGATGGTAGGTTCAGATGGTATCGTATATGGTTGCTTTGATGAAAAGAAACTTCAATACCAAGATTTTGGGCGATTTGATCAAAATGGTATCGAGAATGCATTAGCTTATTATGATGAGGCTAAGATGTTTGCTTTAGCTGATAAAGAAATAGGATTAAAACAATGAATAAGAAACAACAGACATTAGTTGATATGATGGATGATGAAGCTTTAAATATGAATTCTGTAGGAACAAAAGCGAGAAATTTAAGTCTTATGTACAGGGCAGGGATAATAGTTCCTGAGATCCAGTTTATTCCGGCAAGATTATTAGTCGATGATAAACCTGATTTAGAAAGCTTTCTTTCAGATGTGAATCTAAGCAAACCATTGATTGTTAGAAGTTCTTGTATTGAAGAAGATCGTGCAGGTTTTACTTATGCAGGTGTTTTCAAATCATTAGTTGTTGATGGAAATTTGGATGATTTGATGAATGCTGTTCAAATAGTAACTACTCATGCAAAAAAATTAGGTGCTACTCCTGCTTTAATATTACAAGAATATGTTCAAGCAGATTTTTATGGTGTTGGATTCACAAAGTTTGATATGGACAATCAGTCATTTCTACCAATTGTAGAATATTCTTGTACACCAGAACAGGTAACTATCGGAACTAACGAAGTAGAAAGATATGTCTTCTTAGATAATCCAAGAATGGAGCTTAGACCTCCGCATAAATTCTTAGAAAATTTATATCCTATAATGGACAAGATTGAACAACTTACAGGAACCGTGCAAGATGTAGAATTTGCAGCTAAAGGAGACAATATTGTTATTTTACAAACCAGAGATTGTAAGTTCTCAGCTAATGATGTTATTTGGTGGAGGTGGGCTCGAAGAAAGAAAACTCCTATTTTTCCTTCAAATTTCAGAACAAGAACAACCCCCGAATATAAAGAAAAATTTGGTTCTGAGAACCGTTGTATATTAGTTTCTCGGGATGATTTTTTAGAAATTTGTTATCATAAGGAAGATATTTTTAACTATCAATCTGCTTGGTTAGATGATATTGCTAAAAACAGACCTTCATTAGTAAAGCTTGAAAAAGAGATTGACGATCAATTATGGGATCTGATCAGTTTTTCAGACACCTTAAGTGAATCTGTATCTGTGGAAGATAGACTAAAAAGTCTTGATAGATATGAGCAATTATATTCAAAATCTGTTTCTGTCACAAATAACTCTTTGTTTGGGGGAATGTTATTGGAACAATATTTATCTTCTTATCTTGAATCGTGGTCTCATGCTTTACCAGATGATTGTTCTGTGGCAGATGCATTTAATATATTGACTAGAGCTGAAGATAAAACTTCATGGGCTGAAAAATTAAGATTATCATTGGTTGAATTTGGTGATTCTAATTCAGAATTAAAATCATTAATTACGGAGAATCTTGATTTTAAGTCTTTTAGTAATTATTTACTCAATTCGCCAGAAACAAAAAATACTTGGCAAAAGATTCATGATGAATATCATTGGATAGGATTTAATTGGTTGGGTCCTGGTATGGATGAAGAGAAAATGTTCAATCTTTTTTCACGAACAATATTAAATCCTGGTTCAGATTCTCTTGTTTCATATTCAAAAGAAGAATTGAAATCTGCGTTGGATTTGTCAGATGATGGAGTATATTTATTCAATACATTATCACATCTCATTTATTTGAAAGATTATAGAAATGGTCTTTATTCTAAAGCAGCATATAACTTTTATAATTGGATTAATGGAATAATGAACGAGCAAGTTCATTCTGTAGATGATAGTTTTAATCTAACTGTTGATGAGATCAGAACAATAATTGATGGTACTGCTGATTACAATGCTTTAGAACTTGATAAGCGTGCTGAATTATCTGTTTGGACCATGTCTGATGGTAAAGAGACTTTGCTTTATGGAGAAAAAGCAACTTCATTTTTGAAAGCTAACGGTCTTGATAAGAAAATGATAGAAGTAGATCCAACATTAAATTATTTGCAAGGAACATCTGCTAATGGTGGTTATGTGGAAGGCAAGATTAAAATTATTGAAGATTCAATATCTGAAAATCTAACAAAAGAAGACATTATCTTGGCGACTTCATTTCATCCCGATGAGACTTATAATCTCATATCGGCAGGAGGTGTCTTAATTGAAGAAGGAGGAATAACTAGTCACATAGCCATCTTGGCTCGTGAACTAAACATTCCATGTATCATAGGAATATCTGATCTTTATCAATTGAAAGAAGGTGATTCGGTCATTGTTGATGCCAGTAAAGGTAGAGTTTACCATAAAAATTTATCGGAGGTTAATCGATAATGAAAAGAGATCATAAGAAAATAATTGAATTAGTGAAGAAAGATGTTAAAAATAAATGCTATTCTAGTTCGAATCCTTTTGGAATAAATCTTTATCATAATCACATTCATAATGTCGTCAAATTACATTGTTAAAAGGTGAGTAGCTTGCTTAAATCAGTTTTTGTCATCGGTATGCCTGCTTCAGGAAAAACAACTTTTGTAAGACACATACAAAAAATGCTTCCAAATAAGTTTGTTATTCATATGGATGATTATTTCTTTGTGAATTTGATGAAGAAGATTGAGAATTGCTTTGAAGAAGATATCTTTTTTAATAAAAATACAGGATCTTTTGTTGATGGAAAGCTGTTTCTTTGTTTGACTGATCTAATTATTTCTGAATATAAATTGCTTTGTGATGAAGTCCATATTGATTCTTATCAAGCTTTGAATCTGATGATCGATACATTGAATAAGTTTAACTTAGGTCTAATTGCTAAAAAAATAGATTTAAGTATTCTGAAAAAAGATGAATCTGTCAAAGAAGCTTTAGATTCTTTTATAGATAGCTATGATCTAAACCTTAATTGTCTACAAAAAGGAGCTGTTTTGTTTGCTTTTGAGTTCTCACGTGGAGTTCGTAAAGACAAAATTGCATCACAGACTGATGGTTTAGGTTATATGAATGCATTTTCAATAATACCTGAGACCCTTCTTTTACAGTCCAAGATAATATACATAAAGACCGATCTTGATTTTAGAACTGAGAATAATCTTAGAAGAAAAGGAATTTTATCTGATAAGGATTTTATCTTAAATCATCATGTCTCTGAAAAAGCTATGAACATCAATTACTTTGATGATGATTTTGGAGATCTGGACAACAAAAATTTATCAGTTATAGAGAATAAGAATGATGTGGACTGGAACGTGATTGGTTCAAGCTTAGTCAAAGAGTTATTATTGTAAAAGCTTTGCTTCTAATAAATCATCTAATAATCTGGAATATGAAAATGCTAAGTTTAACTTCTTTGCATTTTTATAAGTAAACCAACCACAATCATTAACTTCTTCAGGATCAAGTTTAATTTCACCTTCAATACTTCCAAGAAATACATGATTCTCAAATTTCATGTCTTCCATTTCAAAACAATTTATCTTAAAGAATCTTATAGGGTTAAATATCACTCCAATTTCTTCTTCTACTTCACGTTTAGCAGTTGCTTCAAAATTTTCATCATCAGGTTTTTTTGTACCTGCAGGACAAGCCCAATATAAAGGAAATCTTTTTTCATTGGATGATCTCTGACATAAAAGTATTTTATTATCTTTAATAATAACTCCTGCAGCGCTTAAAAATAGTCTCATAAAAACCATTATATGATTACAGTATAAAAAATTAACTAAAAATTCATAAAAAAGTCTCAATCTAATATTTATTTTTCAAATACTTATTTCATTAAATCTTTTATTGGACCTTTAAAGTTTATTTCATGAACAACACTTTTTACTCTGGATGAAGAAGAAACCAATGGATGTTTTATTTGTCCCCTAAGATAATTGAAGTTTTCCTGCTTAAACAACAATAATTATGCCCTAAAAGTATTTTTAAAAAGAGTGCCCCGAGCGGGATTCGAACCCACGTCTTCGGCTGTTTTTAGGCTGGAAATTGTTGCCGATCAACATTGTTTGCTCTCCGAACCTTCGAAAAGCCGAAATGATTGGCCGGGCTACACCATCGGGGCAACGCAAATAGG
>JAHIUF010000063.1 GCA_018817005.1 Nanobdellota archaeon | reverse complement strand
ACATCTGATTTTTTTGTTATGTTGAATCTCTTGTATCCGTCGTCTTGTTTCATGTCATTTGTTGTTAGTCCGTATTCATCTTTGAATGTTGGTTCTACTTTGATTTTAATGTTTACATGTTCGGTTGAGGGTCTGATTTTGCAGAAGGTGTTTTTGGCTTTAAAGCCGATGCCATATTTTCGATATTCAGTTTTTATTTCTTTTCCTAAATCATTTATCTCTCCGACTAAATATGCCATCGCTTTTTTTGCTCCTTCTGAGTCGATTTGTTTGATTGAATCATCTAGTCCGTATATTTTGAGTCTTGGATATGTGTTTAGGTGTTTTGGAAGTGCTAATGTGTCTATTGTTAGATATCGTGTTTTGTCTTCTGCTTCGAATAGTGTGTATTCAAGCGGTAGTATGTCTTCATTTATGCTGTTTAAGAATAATCTTTGTATTGGTGAGAATTTGTTTGCAAGTAGTATTATTCTTCCTTCAAAACCCCAGTTAATGTCAATATTTGATGTTATTGTTTGTATTTGTTCGTGTTTTCCTTCACTCCATTTCTTTTTGATTATCGCTTCTTGTATGAATTCAGGGTTTGTGTCGTATTCAATTATTAATAATCTGTCTGTTGAAAGGTCTGTTGCGGGAGTGTTTATTGCTTCAATTGCTTTATGTTCGGTTGTGATTGTTTGTTTTATTTTTTTTGCGTTTAAAACTGTTTCAAGGTTTTTTTCAATTATTTTTTTTACGTATTCTGGTTTTGCAGGTATTTCTGTTAATCGTTCGATTTCTTCAGGCGTTGCTTTGATTATTCTCATGTCTTCTTGTGGTTCTGCTTCTTCGAATAGTTTTGGTGTTGCAATGTTTTTGAGTGTTAAGAATTTTTCATTTCCTTGTTTGAATATTTCATATTCTTTCATCTCTATTTGTTGTTCGTTGTTTACTCTGCTTAAAGCATATTTTTGAAATGTTGTAAATGTTTTTGATATTAGAATTATTTTTGGTGGTATTTGCATGTTTACTGTTTTGCCTGTTTCGTGATATACGTATTCTGCGAATTGGTTTGGGTTTTTTACTGCACAGTCAACGTAGAATAGTCCTTGTGCAAATATATCTTTTGAGGCTCGTTCTTTGTATTCTACGAGCACTAATTGGTTTTCAGCTGTTATTCCTATTGAGTCTATTCTTCCCCCGTAGCTTATCATCATTTCTGTTCCTACAAAGCTTGCGTCTAGTAGTTCTTTCATTCCTGCTTCTACGAGGTTTTGTAGTCCTTTTTCTCTTTTAGAAAATCTATGTGTTGATATGTTTTTACTATTTGTTTGGTTAATTTTTACGAGTTTCATTCTTTTTTACTCGATGTAAATCGTTGAAAGTATTTAAATCTTTCGGTTTTTAATCACTAAATAGTAACAACGACTTCCCGAAACTATTAAAAACAAACTTTTGTTCTAAAAACTATATGGATAAAAAATACAAAAAACTCCTTGAAAAACAACAATACTTCTTTGCAGGAGATCATAGTGCAGTAAAAATATGTACCTGGACCAAGAAATCACTGCGAGACGAAGGAGTGTGCTACAAAGAAAAGTTTTATGGCATCAGATGTCACAGATGCTTGCAAATGGCGCCATCCATAAATTTTTGTGGACTTGACTGCATATTCTGCTGGCGAGAAAGACACGATGAACCATACACAATAATTGACAATCCAAAAGACATAATAAAGAAATCTGTCGAAGGGCAAATATACTTGCTTTCAGGTTTTGGCGGAAACGAAAAAGCCAATATGAAAAAATTCAAAGAAGCGCAAGATCCAAGACACGTTGCAATCTCATTAACAGGTGAGCCGCTCACATACCCAAAAATTTCAGAACTGATAAAAGAATATCACAAAGCAGGCTTTACAACATTCGTAGTTACAAATGGTCAATACCCGAAAGTAATGAAGAAAATAACTGCGCCAACACAACTATACGTATCACTTGATGCACCAACAAAAGATTTGCTTGCAGAAATTGACCAGCCAAAAGACAAAAAGAAAGCCTGGCAAAACTTAATGGAAACCATGGATGTGCTGAAACGATTAAAGAAAAAAACCAGAACAACAATAAGAATTACTCTTATCAAAGGCATGAATGATGTTTTTCCAGAAGAATATGCAGAAATACTTGAGCGGTCAGATGCAATATTTATTGAAGTTAAAGGCTACATGTTTGTTGGAGCCTCAAGACAAAGGTTGCAGATGGAAAACATGCCTAGACACCCAGAAGTAAGGGCTTTTGCAGAAGAAATAGCAAAACACTGTGATTACAAGATAATCGATGAACAGAAAGAAAGCAGAGTTGTTCTCATGATGAAAAAAGATTTCAAAGGAAGAATTATGAAGTTTGATTAATTACTATTTTTATTATGCTCAAAAAATTAATTTTTTTGTATCTTAGAAATTTTTATATTTCAATAATTTCGCCGTCTGGCCCGGGATTTATTATTCTAGTTTTTCCTATTTTATCTTTTCTGTGAAAACATTCGTGAATATGTCCGCATATGACTAGTTCTGGCTGTGTTTTTTTTATGAAGTTTGTAAAGCTTTTATTCCCAACATGTGCTCCTCCGATATTATCAAGTTTAGTTTTGTATGGCGGTCCGTGAAGAATCAGTATTGTTTTTTTTTCTTTCATGAGTTTTTCAATGCTTTTACTTTTTTTCTCAAATTCTTTATCGGATATTGCAAATCCACCGCCGCCATAACCAAAGAATAAGTGTCCATCTTTTTCATAGTGTTTTTTGTGCATGAATCGTATGTTTTTAAAATACTTTGAAAGTTCTCGAATCACAAAATCACTTTCATGATTTCCATGTATTATCAACACTTCTTTTCCGAAATCATTGATTTTTTGCATGTTGTATTCTATTTCATGCTCAAAAATCGTGATGTCGCCACCACAGATTATTATATCTGCGTTTTTAACTTTTTTTTTGACTGCTTTTAAGTCTTCTGGGTCTCCATGATTGTCTGTGAATGCTAGAATTTTCATTTTATTTTGGATTGTTTGTTTTTTTATATTTCTTTTGGAACAAATTCTTTCTTTATAGTGCTTTCAATGTTTATGACGAAGTACTCTTTTATTAAAAATTGCCCTCTAAATTCGTTTATGATATTGTTCTTGTCAAAACTTTCAACAATAAGCATTAAGTGATATGGTCCTATTATTTTTATTATTTCAATTATGTTTTTATGGTTTCTTGCATACTCAACAAGTTTGTTTATTTCTCCTATTCCTGCTCCTGATAGTGCTATTAAAATTACATCTTTGTTTATGTTTAATTTTTTGTTGTTAAGCCAGCAGGTGTATCCTCTGATGATTTGTTTTCTTTCCAGTTTTTTTTTTATGTGCACAATTGTCTTTGTCGATATATTGGTTTTTTGTGCAATTTTTGTGAATGTTATGTCTGTTTGGTTTATTAATTCTTTTAACACTTTTTCTTCGTTTTCATTTAGGGTTTTTATTTCTCTGTCTCCGCATATAACCACATCCATCGTATTTGGCTTTCTTCCAAGATAGGTTTTTTCAAAAAGGTGTTTTACAACCACTGGAAATATGAATTTTGTTTCGATTGCTTTGTGAAATTTGTGTTCTATTTCTGAGTGTAGTTTGTTGAATGCAGACAAATTGTTTACGCAGTACTCTAATAAAAGGTCCACTCCCTGACTTGCTTCTTGGATTAAAATTATTGAATCGATTTTTTTTAATTCAATTATTATTTCTTTCTTCGTCTGATTATTTGGAAATACGAAATTTACACCTACAAAAACGTTTAGAAATCCTAGTTTAATAGGGTCAACTATTGTTGATAATCCTTGTATTATCTTTTTCTTTTTTAACTGGTTTACTAAATAAGAGGCTGATTGTTGACTGATTCTTAGTTGTTTGCTTAAATTGTTTGTAGAAATACGACTATTTATAGAGAGGCTGAATATTAATTTACTGATTTTTTTATTCATAATATTTGTATGATGGGAAGTGTATATATAAATATTTTACTTTTTTACAAAATTTTGTTTCGCTATTATTAAATACTTTATTCACTATAATTAGTTGTTGGCTATTTGGAGTTATAATTTATCAAATGAATGAAGTATTTGTTCTTGGAGACAAACGAGCCCTAAAGAATGATAGGGATGTAACATTTTCAGTATTTGGAAATCTAAAAGGCGTACGCAGAAAAACTTTTCAAGAAATGCTTTCAAAAAAAGGAGTGATTGCTTCTAATGTTCCAGTGTTTATTACTTTTCCTTACAGTTTTTGGTATGAATCTGTTGAAAAGAAAAATGTGATGTATGGAGTTTCAGAGTTTGGAAAATCAATAAAACAACTCACAGATAACTTGGCAGAATTAATAGAAGAAAAGTTTCCTAACGCAGTATATGTTAACCATCCAAGCAGTATGTTTGTTGAACGTGATAAACTAGGAACTAAGAATCTTTTGAAAACAGAAGGTATCAAAGTTCCTGATGATATTGATAAATCTGTTGAAGCTGTGGTGAATGAAGTTTATTCTGGTAACCCTGTATATATTAAAGTCAGGTATGGTTCTATGGGTAAGGGAATATCTTATTTGAGTCAAAAAAAATGGACTACCAACTTTAATTATGATGGTAAAACAATCAGAAATCATTCTCATGATAAAGATTGGAAAGAGATAGACATTACTCACGATCTTTATTTTTTAGAGCAAATTTTAGAAGAAGATGTAGTTGTAGAAAAAGCTATTATTAATTCTGTAACAAATGGTTTTAAGTTTGATATGCGCGCAAGGTCCATATTTGGAAGTTGCAATCCTAGTTTTGCTTATGGAAGGGCAACAAGCACTCAGTCAATAACAAATGTTTCTCAAGGGGCAGAAAGAATTAGTTTACAACAAGTATCTGAATTTGTTCCAAAAGAAAAAATAACTGAAGCTTTAAATCTTATAAATAGAAGTGCTGGAGTTCTCGGCTTAAATTATGCTGGTGGAGACGTGTTATTTCAGGGAGATAATTTTGATCCTGTTATTTTAGAACTGAATAGTTTTCCAGGGGCATACATGGCAGAATCTGTACTTCCAAATCTTTATAAAGCTATAAATAAAAATTTTTTAGGAAAAGAAGAGGTTTTAAATGAAGTGTCTTATAATATCCCACCATTCCAAGTTCCAGAAGGAATTGTTGGAGCTTTTCTCGGGTTATAATCCAAAACTTGTTGATTATGAAAAATTCCGAAGAGATTGTGCAAAAGATTTTGATTTTGTAGTTCTTTCAGGTGGTTCTATTCACATTTCTAATCCTGATGAACTTGTTGAAGAAAAAGTTTTTTTGAAAAAAACTAATAAACCAGTTTTGGGTATTTGTTTGGGTCTTCAATTATTGGGTGTGGCTTTTGGTTCTAAAATTTTGGAGCTTCCAAATATTAGGCGTGGTTTTTTTGATTTTGAGCTTTTTGGAAAAAAGGGAAAGATATATTTTGCACATAGTTGGTTTTTAAAAGATGCACCAAAAGAATTTGAAGTTTTAAGGAAGAGTGGCGACATAATTGAAGTTATGGTTCATAAGAAAAAACCTTTTTTGGGTTTGCAGGCTCATCCGGAGATGTCTGGAGAGTATGGAGTTATTATTAGGGATTTATTCATAAATCGTTTTGTAAAAAGAAATGAAAAGAACGAATAATCATATAATCATAATGAATCGTAATCTTCTAAAATCATTGTGTCAACATTTTTTAAGTCTGTGACTTTGTAAATTCTTCCGTTTCCTATTTCAGTAATTTTTTTTGCGAGTTTTAAACCTTTACTGTCAAGTCCAATTCCTATTAGTGATATTGTTATGCCTTCATTTCTTGCGGCTGATACTGCTTTTAGTGTTTCTTCTTCAGGGTTTGTTCCTTTTGTAGGAACTGCGTCAGTTAAAAGGATTAAGTGCTTTGTCTCTTTTCTTTTTGGAAACATATCGATTGCTTTTTCAATGGTTTTTTTGATATCAGTTTCCATGCTTGCTTTAATCATGGATAATTTTTTTAAGATGTGCATGAAGTCAGTTGTTGGTTCAACAGATTCTTTTATTTGAGATCCAAAGACTATTAGTCCAACCTTGTTTTTTTCTTGTATTGCTTTAAATGCTAAAGCAACACCTGCTTTTTTGGCTATAGCAAGTTTTTCACCTTTCATGCTTCCAGAAGAGTCAAGTCCGTAAATAATAGATATTTTTCCTTTGCTTTTTCTTTCAAAGATTTTTAAGTCTTCTTTTGTTAGGTTTTTATGAATTCTTCTTATGGCTGTTTTTACGCTTTGTCTTATTGCTATATCTTTATACCTGCTTTTTTGATATTTTTTGTAATCTTCTCGGTCGCCATAAAGGTCTTTTTGTTTTTTGTGTTTTTCTCCTAGTCCTTTTGAAATTATGTTGTTTAATTCATCTACGTAAAGAACAATAGAACTTAGTGTTAGACCCATTTCACTTACAGTGTTATCATTATTTAGCAGTTTTTTTTCTTTTAGGTTTTGCGTGTTTTCTTCGATGTTTCTTTTTAGTTCTCTTTTGAATTCAGGTATTTTCCTGTTTTTCTCCACATAGTCTGAACTGTAGCCTGTGAGTATTCTTATTATTCTTTCACCATAAAGCTGTTTTGCCAGACTATAATTTTTTACAATGCTTTGCATCATTAGGTCTGGTGTGAAGCTTCCAACACCTCTGTTGATGCTTTCCATGATTAGTTTTCCATCTTCTATTGTTTCTTTATCGTTTTCGAGAACTGAACTCATCAGTTTATCTGAGTCTTCGTTTTTATCTAGTTTTCCATCGACTTCTTCAATAGGTGATGTTTTAGAAACCTGAATTTGCACATCATCTCTTTCTTCGTATTGCCGAGTGTCAAAGATAACCACCTTTTTCTAAGTGGTTCGAGAATTCTTTTTCAACATATTTTTCGGTTGTTTGTAAATATTTAACTGAAGGCTTAAGTCTTATTCTATGGCTTAGAACTGAGATTATAACTTCTTGTATATCTATTAGTTCTACTTCTTTTCGGTTGCTGAGTTTAGCATGTGCTTGTGCTCTTTCGTATATTCCAATACTTGCTCTTACACTTGGTTTTTTCTCAACATTTTCGTCAATTCTTAAATCTCTTATAAATGATAAAACCATGTCTAAAAGTTTTTCTGGGAACGAAATGATTTGTTTACCTGATTTTTTTACAATTTCTTTTTCAATCACTGGGTTTTCAGGGTACTTTGAATATACTAGGTCGAATCGGTCAAGGAACACGTCCGAGAGTGGTTCTGTAGATGTATCTTCAGGGTTCATGGTTCCTATAAATATGAAGTTTGCGTCGAAGTCTACTTTGTAGCTTCCAATTGTAACTTTTTTTTCTTCAAGTGCTTGTAGTAATGCGTTTTGTAGTTTTTCAGAACACCTGTTTATTTCGTCAAAAAATAAAACTCCTCCGTTTGCTTGAAATATTTTTCCAGGGCTAAATGCTTCTTTGTTTGTTGGTCCAAACTTCAATGCTTTTATTGGGTCAATATCGCCTATTAAGTCTTCGGCTGTAAGATCTGGGCTTCCTTGAACACGCACAAATGGAGCGCTTTTTCCATCTTTGTTTTTTGGTAGTATTTTCGCAACATTTTTTGCAAGTGTTGTTTTACCGATTCCCGGAGCTCCAACGAGTATTACATTTCGTTCGCTTATAAGAGCTGATTTCAGTTGTTTCTTGACATCTTGTTGTCCTAGGATGTCTTTAAAGTCTTCATTTATGATTTTGTCAAATAACATTTTAAAACAAAATAATCTTTGATTTATAAAAGTTGTCTTAAGAAAAACTTTGTTTTCGAGTGTGTTTTTTTCCGAAAAAAAACACTGGACTTTCGAAAAATATTTTTGTCGATAAACAGGAGCACAGGACAAATGGTTGCATAGAGAATATAAACAACAGTTGGTTTTAAACAATAAACAATACAATTTGAAAATGAGCTTTATTGAAGTCAACAACAGAATACTTGATTATGAAGAGTACTGCAAAGATTTAACCTTGCTGATAAACGAGTTGATGATTGCAACTCATGATGTTGTCAGAATGTATGGTTTTGAAAAAAAAGAAAACGAATTTATGAATAAAGATTTAAACCTAAAAATAACATTGAACTTTGAAAAATTAAAAGAGGAAAAATTCGTGTGATAAAAGAAACATTTTCTAACCATGAAAATTTTTTGATTAATAAAATGAATATCTTTTGTGAAAATATGATGAATGTGTTGTTGTCCGAAGAGTCTCTGAAAAAAATCAGGATGATTAATTTGGTAAGAAATAGAATTATTGTAAAACAAGGAGAGATAAAGAAATTATTAAAATTAGAATATAATACTTAGCTTTCCTTTTTCATCTCTTATCTCTGCACTTATAACATTAATCTTTGAATTCAATTTGTTTTTTATCAGCCACATATCTGAAGGGATGACCTTATCTTCTTCTATTTCTTCTATGTTGAACCATTGAAGTTTGCCGGCTTTTGTTTCTTTGAAATTCTCTTCTTCAACTTTTACTTTTGTGAAGAACAATATGAATGAATGCTTTACTGTTTTTTCTTCTTTTACTTTTTCATGAAACACAGTGTTGATAGATTTAAACTTTCCTTCTAGATGAGTTTTTTCTTTCACCAGTCGCAAACTAGCTTCTTCAAAGCTTTCCTCTAATTTCATCTTACCACCAATCATAGACCAGTAATTTTTGTAGGGTCTCTTGTTTCTATTTATCAATAATATTTTTTTGTCTTTAACAATTCCAACCAACACAACTGGTAAGGGGCTTAATTCTTCTCCAATAACTTGTTGAAATATTGGTATATACTTTTCAGCTTTTTTGGTTAGATAATAGTAGAAACCTTTCTTTTCTAGCAAGTCTTCTTCTTGCATTTTTTCTATATGATAAGATGCTTTATTAGATTTTATTTTGAGGCTTTTCTCTATCTCATTAAATTTTAATTTATCCTTGTTCAAGAACAATCTGAATATTTCTTCTCTTTCTTTCTTTACAAGGCTGCCTGAATAACGCATTTTAATCAAATGAATTTGAGGAATTATTTAAATATTGACAAAGATTCAGGTTTTTTTATGAAAAACGTTAAAGAAAAAACACATTACATTGCTGTTACTGGAATCGTTCAAAAAAACGATAAATTTTTGATTTGTAAGCGTGGCCCTACTGAAAAAGTTTTTCCAAATAAATGGTGTGTTCCTGGTGGGAAAGTTGAGATGAATGACTTTGTTAATTCTCCAAAAGATACGAATGATCATTGGTTTGATGTTTTTGAGAAAGTTTTGATTAGAGAGATTAAAGAAGAAACTGATTTAGAGATTAAGAATATTGGTTATGTTTCAAATCTTGCTTTCATCAGGCCAAATGGTTTTTCAACTATTATTGTTAGCATGTTCGCAGACCATGATTCTGGAGTTGTTAAAATAGATGGTGAAGAACTTGTTGATTATGCTTGGGTTACTTTGGAAGAAGCAAAAGATTATGATTTAATAGAGAACATTTATGAGCAAATGGAGAAAGTAGCCAAAAATTTTTAATACTAAATCTTTTTTCTCTGAAAATTTTCTGAGAATACAAAAACCTAGTTTTTGAATTTCAAAAATCCGAAAGATTTTCGAAAATTCTTTGCAAAAACTTATACACTTTTTAATTAATTTTTTTATTAAAATTAGTAAAATTTATATATGGGTACTTGTACTTGTACTTGTATGGTTTCAAAAAATATCACTATAACAAAAGAGGCATATGATTTTCTTAAAAAAATGAAGACTGAAAACAAGAGTTTTTCACAGGTAATACTTGCTTTGAAGGAGAACCGAACTAATCTAATGTCTTATGCAGGAATTTTTAAAGATGTTGACTTGTCATCTGTTGAAAAAATCCGAGATAACGCAAGAAATGATTGGAGTAAGAGAAAATGATTGGTTTGGATACTTCTTTCTTGATCGATTTTTTTAAAGGAGAGAAATCTGCTGTTGATTGGATGTTGAAGAATAAGGATTTTATCTGTGTTTCAGAGTTGGTTGTTTATGAGTTTTTATGTGGTAATTTAAATGCTAGTCAAGAACAAATTTTTTTAGGGTTTGTTTCTCAAATACCAAGTTTAAAATTTGGCAGAAATGCAACTATAGAAAGTTCGAAGCTATTTAGAAGTTCTAAAAAATCAGGGCAAGAAATTCCTCATCCTGACGCAATGATTGCAGGAAGCTATTTAGCTAATAATGTTGATTCAATTGTTACTAAAAACATAAAACATTCCTCAGGTATTAAGGGATTAAAGATTATTGGTTATTGATTTGTCATACTTTTTCCAAAAACAATTTAAACTAATTCTTTTCTTGCTATCTTATGAAGAATTTTAAAGAGTCGTTCATGATTTTCTTGCGTGGCTTATTAATGGGTGCTGCGGATGTTATTCCTGGTGTTAGTGGTGGAACTATTGCTCTTATCACTGGCATTTATGAGCGTTTGATTAAAGCTATTGATGATGTCAACAGGTTTGTTTTGAAGGATTTCTTTCATTTTAGGCTTAAGAAAGCTTTTTTGAATGTTAAGAAGCTTGATTTCGCATTGCTGGTTCCTTTGTTGCTTGGTATAGGAATTGCAATTTTATCGCTTGCTCATTTGATTACTTTTTTGCTTGAAGAGTTTGTTGCTGTGACTTTTGCGTTCTTCTTTGGTTTGATATTGGCGTCTGCAGTTTTTGTTTATAAGCATGCTGGCAAAAAGCATTGTCAGAATATTCCTTTCTTGTTTGTAGGGTTGGTTGTTGGTTTCTTGCTTGCAGCTCCTGGTTCTTTTGGAACTAATCATTCGTTGCCAATAATATTTTTATCTGGTGCTATTGGTATCTGCGCTATGATTCTGCCGGGCATTTCTGGCTCTGCAATCCTTGTTCTTTTGGGGCAGTATCAGTTTATTATGGAGTCTTTGAAGAGTTTGCTGTTTGATAAAATAATTGTTTTTATTTTTGGAGCGGTTGTTGGCATATTATCATTTTCTAAGCTTCTTGATTTCTTGTTGAAGAGACATAAGGGTTCGACAATGGCTTTTCTTACTGGCTTAATGGTTGGTTCTCTTAGAAGGCCTTTTGATGAGATTGTTGCTTCTTCACCTAAGGTTATTCCTGTGATTATATTGGGTGTTATTGGTTTTGGAGTTGTTTTTGTTTTGGAGAAGTATTTTTCAGAGTAATTTTATCTTTTTATATTTATCTTCTTGACTTTTTCTTTTTCATGTTCGCTTTTTTTTATGATTTGATTTCAAGTATTACATTTATGTAATGTGTGTGACTTAAATGTAGCACAAACTTTAAATATGACTTGTTACATCTTTGTAATACATGTTACAAAAATGTAGTCTTTGGGTTGTTGCATCAGTATTTTTTTTAGAGCCGACAACAAATCATTATTTAATGGAAATAAGTAGAAAAACAAAACTAGCTCACACATCAGTGAAAAAACATTTAGAAGCACTAAAAAAGAAAGATATAATTAAAGAATTTATTGAGGTTAAAGGAGCAAGGAAATATCCTTTTTTTAAAGCGAATATAGATTCTGTCGAGTATAAATCGAAAAAAGAACTGCATAATCTTTTTATGGTTCAAGAATCTGGATTAATCGAATTCCTAAAAACTAACTATATGCCTAAATCAATTGTTTTATTTGGAAGTTATGCCAGAGCAGAGGATATTGAAGACAGCGACATAGATATATTTATAGAATCAAAAAGAGAAGAATTAAATCTTAAAAAATTTGAAAGTTTGTTGGGAAGAAAGATTCAGCTTCACTTTAGAGAAAATTTTAAGGATTACTCAAAGGAATTGAAAAATAATATTCTTAATGGAATAATATTACAGGGATATTTAGAGGTATTTTGATGATATTAAAAGTACAACCTGATAAACAAAAAGCAAAAGCATTAAGATTAATGGCTGAGACAACCCTAAAAAGAGTTAGAGAAACTGATATTGAGAAATATTCTTCTAATGTTCTTACTGATTATTATACTATTATTAGAGATTTGATGGAAGCTTTGACATGTGTTGAAGGCACAAAGATAAAAGGTGAAGGTTCACATGTAAAAATAATAGATTATGTTTGTGAAAAGCATTTTTTTGATGAATCAATTAGGCAGTTTCTTCAGGAATTAAGAGATTACAGAAACAGGACTTATTACGAAGGGTTCATGATAAAATATAGTTATATGAAAACAAATCAGAGAAAAATAGAATCAATTATAAAAAAACTTAAAGAAAGACTAGATGGGGTTCTAGAGTAGTTTCATTTTCGTAACTTTTATATACTTGTTTCTTCAAAGTTGTACTATAAATTATTTTGAGGTGTATATTTATGGCTGTTAAAAAACATCATTTTGGAGTTTATGTCGCTTTGCTTGTTGTTGTGGTTGTTGGTGTTGTTCTTTCTTTGATTGGTGAGATTGGTTATGATAAAAATATTGGTGGGATGGCGAGAGCGCTACCTCCTGAGTCAGGTGGTGGGCGTGGGGGTAGTGGTGTTGGTGTTGGTTCTTGTGATGGAAAATATAGTTATTTTGAGTATGATGCTTATAATATTGTAAACTCGGTTCCATCATTAACGTCTAAAAAGCAGTGGATAGTGCCTTATCACAAATGTCTTTCATTGGATGAAATAAAGAATTTGGTTGGTAGGAATTCTTATGATGATTTCTACAGGATTGTTCCAAGTGGCAAATACTCTATGTGTTTGCATGGGTCTGAGTGTCATACTTGGAAAATGTCTATTGATGATTTAAATAATAAATATGTGATTTGGACAAATACAGCAAAGCCAAGTTTACAAGGAAAGCAGAAGTGGGTTGGTATAATTACAAATAAAGATGATAAGTTCTATTATACTGCTTATCCAATAAATATAGAAGGTATAGGTAAAAATGAAATTCAATGGCATGTATTTCCTCTAGCTAATGAAGATAGAAATATACAGATTGTTGGTAAGTTTCGTAAGATCTTAATATCGGATTACTACTTAAAATATTGGGAGTGGGATCAGTGGGGAGAGATGACAGAAGTTCGACTACTGCCATAATTTATTTTCTTTTTTTAGAATAATTTTATTTTTTTAACTCTTTCTTTCACATATTCACTTTTCATCAAATCTTTAATTAATTCTTTTGCTTGTCTATATTTTCTTTTTTCTTCTGCATATATTCTGTCGTTTTCTTCGAATATTTTTACATGTTTTTCCTTAAACCTTTTTATTCCTTCTTTCTCTTTCAAAGGAGGTCCTGTAAATATTTCAATTTCAGAAAGCTTTTCTTTTTTTACAATGAAATAAATAAAGCCTTTTTCTTTGAATTCCCATTCAGTTTTTGTTATTGTAAATCCTTTTTTCTTTAGAGAAGTTTTGATGTGTTCATAGACTTTCATAATTTTTGCACCAACAACATCCTTTTTACCTTCTAAAGGTGTTGTTGTAATAAAAAACATTTCTTCATTAGGAAGCAATTTTTT